>JAJRZO010000341.1 GCA_024275215.1 Candidatus Zixiibacteriota bacterium
GCCTTGACAATCTTGCCATTCTCGAATTCAAACCTGATCCCCTCGAACACAGTCCCCTCATGCAGGGATGGCGAGTTGTACTTGATGTATCCATTAACAGAATCACGCACAGGCGCGGTGTAGACCTCGCCGTCAGGGATATTGCGATGACCATCGCATTTGACAACGTTGATACCCTTCATCGAGAATGTCAGGTCAGTATCAGCATCTTTGATGTGCACCTTATCAGTCTTATCCATGAGTGCGACAAGCGGGTCCATAGCGACAGACATCTTCGGATAGTTGACATTGCATACATCGAAATAGAAATCCTCGAAAACTTCCTGCGGCTTCTGCGCAAGCTGCGACATGGCGTTGTTCGGATAGCGCATCACGCACCATTTGGTGTTGCGAACGCGTTCCTCAAGATGTACCGGCTCATAGAAAAGCTTGTTAAGCCGTTTCATCCGTTCCTCGCCCATGTCATTCAGATCGAACGGATTCTCCGATCCGCGTATGCCGAGATAGGCGGATGATTTCTTCATCATGTCGAGATGGAAATCGGCGAACTTTTTCATCTGGTCATCATCAGCGTTGGCGAGGTATTGCCGCATGAGGGATTCATCATTATAGAACCAGAACGGCACGCCACCCGCCAGTGTTGCCTGTTTGATACATTCTTTTCCGAGAGCGAGCGCATCGATACCTTTGACTTCGATATAGATGATTTCGCCTTTCTGCAGATCGACAGAATAGTTTATCAGGTTTTTTGCAAGTTTCTCGATTCTTGGGTCTTTCATGGTCTCCTCACAGTATGTATTTCACTAAGGTGCGCTGATTTCACAATGATTGTGAAAGCTAATAAAATAGCTGAAAAAGAGCAACTGAATTGGAGGAACTATGCAGAGATGAGCAACAAAGATGTATGCCGGATCAAGTCCGGCATGACAATCTCGGAGCGGGGATATAAAAAGTATGTTCGTTGTCCGGCACATGTGGAGAGGCTGTCCCAAAAGATGTGAAATACAGGTAATTCTGTTTACGGAAATAAGTAGCGTCATTCCCGCGCAGGCGGAAATCCATTGAATGCGTTGATGTTAAATGCCCCCCCGCCTTCGCGGGGGCGACAAAGCCAGAACTCCACTTGTGTAAATCAAAGCTTTTGAGACAACCTCTGGACATTTGCCGCGCACGATACGAGATTTAGCCACGTGTTCCTCATGTTCCAAGTGGATGCAAGCTACAAGATTCCATCATCTAACACTCAAAAAAATGACAGAACCCTCTGGGTGGGTTTCTCGTTATGAGATATAAATGATGAAACCCCACCTAAAAGGTGGGGCACCGGCGCATGAGGCAATGATCAAAACTTCTGCAACTTTTATAATTCCATCCCGTTAATTGAACCAAAAAGAAGAAAAACAGCAGGGAGTAAACAAAATGAAAAAAGCAATTCTGTTATCTCTCTTATTGGTTGGTTTGGCAATATACCTGACGCCTGGAGATGCGTCTGCGGCAAGCGGAAGGCTATATGGTACGCTTCGCACGGTAGATGGCGAGGAATTCGAGGGGTGGATCAGGTGGGATAAGAACGAGGCTTTCTGGGATGACATTCTCGACGCCACCAAAGAACGCAAAAGCCACAAATCGCGCAAGAAATATCGCAGAAAAGACAAACGCAACAGGGACTGGAGTTTTAGCTGGTCCACTGGTTCAAGGCAATCTGAACTTCAATTCGGACATATCAAGACAATTATTCCGTTATCGTCGAATGATGCGCTGGTGATCCTCAAGTCAGGTGAAGAATATGAGATGTCAGGTTCCGATATCGGCAGAGGAATCAGGGAGCTTGAAGTGCTCGATCGCAATGAAGGTGAAGTCTATTTCGAATGGGATGATGTTGACGAAATTGATTTCAGCGAAGAACCGACTGAACCTGATGACGGTGCGGAAAGGCTGTATGGCAAGCTGACAACACGGCGCGGCGATGAATATGTCGGTTGGATTGAATGGGATGTCGATGAGGTCATGACAACCGACATTCTCGATGGCGATGAGGGCAGACGGAGAAACAGAAAAATCAAATTCGGTAAAATCAAGACAATCGAAAGACGCTCCAGATCATCGGTGCTGGTCACTCTGAAATCAGGCAAAAAGATGAAGCTTTCCGGCACCAATGATGTCAACTCAGGGAATCGTGGTCTCAGAGTCAAGAGCAGGGATCTCGGACGGGTCAACATCGACTGGAATGAATTCGACATGGTCGAGTTTATGCCGGTTCCGAAAGATAAACTGCCGAAGTATGGATGGTTCGATGGCGGCCGTGAAATCCAGGGTACTGTTTACACTGAAGATGGCGAGCAATACACCGGCAGTATCATTTGGGACGATGATGAGACTTTCACATGGGAGCATTTGAACGGTGACTATAACGATTGCACTATAGACATACCTTTTGACAACATAAAATCGATCGAGAAAGAATCCCGTCGCGGAGTGATTGTAACGACAAAGTCAGGACGAAATATCGAACTGCGGGGATCGAATGATGTCGATTCCGATAACAACGGTATATTCATTCTGACTGATGACGGAGATGAAGTCGAAGTCGACTGGTATGATTTTGATAGGGCGGAATTCAAGTAGTTAGTCTCGGCTAACGATGAGCCGTCTATTTTCTGCAGCTCCTCCAGCCCGGACAACATAATTGTCCTGGCATCTTATTCCTGCAATACTGTCGTTCGGCGATTCATCTTGACACCGGGGAACAGAAAACCCTTTATAACTGTAACATGTTGTAGGTCAAGCGGCCTGCCCGCTTGAAATCTTATCGTTTGCAGCGGCACAGGCTGTGAGGAGCAAATCAAAATGAGAAAACATATATTGACGGTTGTGTTGATCGCAACTATGGCAATCCTCCGGGTCAATCTCCTGATTGCTACTGAGCAAAGCCCTCTTCTCTCCGCAGTGCAGGCTGAACTCGACCGTTCTATGGAACGACTCGAACTGGATGATTTCGAGCGCCCATATTATATCGGTTATTCACTTAATGAGCTGCACAGGCTGAGTATGAGCGCAGAGTATGGCGCGATGATCAGTGATGATGATTCGCACATGAGATATCTCAGTGTCGATGTTCATGTCGGAGATTACAGCTTTGACAATACGCCATCCGACCCGGAGTATTTCCGGATGCCGGATTTCTATGACAGATTCGCGCGCAGAAATGCTCGCGCTCCATTATCGGATGATGTCGACGCGCTGAGACAGCGGCTGTGGCTTCTGACCGATGCGAGATACAAACAGGCTCTCGATGTGCTCAATAAGAAAAGGGGGGAGTTGATCGGCAAAGTCGAGGAGCCTGATCGTCCCGATGATTTTTCACATGAAGATGTTGTCGTGCATATCGATCCCATCAAGTATCTGGAACTCGATGGCAACGAATGGCGGGAAACGCTGAAAGTCGTATCGTCGCTGTTCAAACACTATCCGGAGATTCTGACATCTAATGTTTCTTTCAGCGCGAGCCTGAGAAATCAGTTCATGATCAGTTCAGAAGGGTCGAAACTTCAGTTATCCGACTACTATTTCACCGTTGCGGTGACTGCTGATGCGAGATGTGAGGACGGGATGAGTGTCCATAATGTCGAGACATGGAAAGCATCGACATTGTCAGACCTTCCTACCCGCGCAGAGATAGTCCGGGGAACACAGAAAATGATCGATGAACTGTTGCTGCTTAGAGATGCCGTACCCGCTGATCCATATAGCGGCCCTGCTATAATCGTTAATGAGGCTGCCGGTGTTTTTTTCCATGAAGCGCTTGGTCACAGGCTCGAAGGTCATCGTCTCCGCAACGAGCGTGAGGGACATACATTCAAAGGCAAGGTCGGGGAGAAGGTTATACCGGAATTCCTGTCTGTTGTTGATGATCCCACACTAACGGAATTCAACGGCACACCGCTCTACGGGCATTACAATTACGATCAGGAAATGGTCAAGGCTCAGCGAGTCGAACTGGTACGTGATGGAGTGTTGGAGGGATTCCTGATGTCGCGCCTTCCGGTAAATGGATTCTCCCGCTCGAACGGTCATGGTCGCGCTGACATGTTTTCACGGCCTGTCTCGCGTATGGGTAATCTGATTGTCACAACCAATGACCCGAAAAGTTATGACAATTTGATCGACATGCTGGTCGAGGAATGCCGCGCACAGGGGAAATCGTATGGGTTGATCTTCGATGTCCTGACTTCAGGCGAGACGAACACATCAGGTTTCGGTATACAGTCTCTGAGATGTCAGCCGGTGCTTGTTCATAAAATATATGTCGATGACAGGAGAACCGAACTGATACGAGGCGTCGAATTGATCGGTACTCCATTGAACATACTCGAAAATGTTGCTGCCGCCGGGGATGATCCGGCTGTGTTCAATGGCACATGCGGAGCTGAGTCGGGCAATGTCGCCGTCTCATCGGTTGCGCCGAGTATACTCATATCGAAAATCGAGATACAGAAATCAAGGCAGGAATCGAGGCGGCCGCCGATTCTTCCGCCGCCGCTGTTCGATTGATGGCATGGATGGGAGTTGAGAGCATAATGAGACAATCACAAAAAACAGCAATAATCTCCGTTGCATTGCTCGCATTTATATTGATTGCGGGTTGTGGCACAGATAATAATGTGACACCACCCGGTGGAGTAAATGTCAACCGTGTCTGGATAGATGCAGTGACTGCGATGTCGAGCGATTCGGATGTCAAGGTCGATGTCTGGTTTGCGAATATCATTCCCCTGTCGGGACTCGAAGTCCCGCTCGCGATCTCCGGGAGCGGATTTACGATTGACTCAGCATCATTCAAATCAAGCAGATTGTCCGAGGATATATTGGCATTCGACAAGATCATGGCGCCGCGACAGGCGGTTGTTATCTCTGCCGTCTGGGATGGCTCAACACCGATCGATTCCGGCGAAGGGCTGCTCGCAAGTCTTTATTTCAGTCTGGATTCGGAATCCCGCGGACAGGTGCTTGAGATCGACAGCGTAACAATCGATGATAGCCCCGGACCGTTCAGGTTGAGATACCTGCATGGCAATCCTCTCGAAGAACTGGTGCCCGAATTCATCAAGGGAGAGATATCTGTATTGCAGTAAATGCTGCCGGTTCAGACTATTCCCATGATGCCGAAAATAATAAATATGTCGATGTTTCCCAAAAGCACAATTGCCGGGCTGATGATCCTGATTGTGCTGTTTATGACAATGTGTAGCAGCGAGAAGAGCACTGATCAGCCGGCAGACAAACCTGCAGATACTACGCTCGTCTGGATAGATACCGTTAATGTCTCGCCGGGTGAACAAGCTCGTATAGATGTGCTTGCTGATTTGAAATCCCCTCTTCAGGGAATTCAGCTTCCGTTGATTTTCACAGGTTCACACTTTACGATTGATTCTGTGTCAACGGCCGGTACTATGCTCGGTGAAAATTGGCTGTATGCCAAAGACACAATTTCCAATGAGTCGGGACTTGTGGATGTGGGGAGGGCTTATGAACCGAGCGAGGTTGTACAGCCCGCCGCTGGTACTCTGGTTTCGATCTATGTAAGCATCGATGACTCGTCTTTTCAACACACTATTTCAGTCGATACTACAAGAGTTGTTCTCAGCAATGGTGCGCTCCACAGGTTTGTCATTTCTGATGATAAAGCCGTCGAGATCGTCCCGGAATTCACACCGGGCATGATCAACATTACACCGTAAAACAGGTTACTTCGACATTAGGCTAATATCGAAACCACATCCTGCGCGATGCGCAGGATTCAGGGGTTTCGACCTGCAAGTTTCAGGTGGAATGGATTTGTTTAGAAACCCACCCAAAGGGTGGGGCACCCCATCACCCCATTCGCACCCGCGCATATACGGGATAACGAAACTACACAGAACTTGTCATCCAGTGTTTGTCATGCCGGACTTGATCCGGCATCCATCTTCTCACATCCCGAGAGGACGTGAGCTATAAGACTCACTTGTCGGTATCAACCAGTGCAGTCATCGTCATTCCCGCGAAGGCGGGAATCCAGTACTATATTCAGAAAGCGGGCTATTTACACATCACGAGCAATCCGCGCATGGCCCCGGACCGCCGAAGAATATGTAGTTGATAAGATACATAATGTCATCAATGTCAACATACCCGGAACAATTGGGATCTCCTGATTCTAAAGGTGTTGGCGGAGGTCCTCCGGCAAATTCATAGTTCACAATGGATACGACATCATCAATATCAACACTGCCGCTGCCATTGACATCGCCGCATTGGTTGTTGTCACATGCGTTACCAACTCCATCTTCGTTGGAATCAGCCTGATCCGGGTTAAATGTGTATGGACAATTGTCGCAACCATCAGGAATTGAATCACCGTCCGAGTGCATGAAGTCGTCAAAGCCCTGACAGATGTCACACGAATCTCCAGCACCATCGTTGTCAGAATCCAACTGGGATGGGTTATAGATGCCGGGGCAATTATCGCAGCCATCAGGAACTCCATCGAGATCGTCATCGATATGATCGTCATAACCGGGGCATACGTCACACGAGTCGCCGATCCCGTCTCCGTCAGAATCTTCCTGTAGCGGATTGAAGTGGGATAAACAATTGTCGCAGCTATCGCCAACTGTGTCATTATCCGCATCTTCCTGCGCAGGATTATTTATTGTAGGACAGTTATCACATCCATCAGCTATCCCGTCTGTATCAGAATGCACATTATCGTCATATCCCGGGCATACATCGCAACTGTCGCCTACACCGTCCAGATCGCTGTCTTCCTGCAAAGGATTGATCACTTGGGGGCAATTATCGCAGACATCTCCCAGGCCATCAAAATCTGAGTCTGATTGATCAGGATTGCTCAAATTCGGACAGTTGTCGGTTGTGCATGTATTATTTGTAAAGCCGGGGTCACCATAACCATCGTTGTCAGTGTCAGTACATGTGTCGCAGGCATCCCCGATACCATCCTGATCAGTATCTATCTGGTCGGGATTATAAGTGTCAGGACAATTATCTACAGGACAAAGAGTGTCGCCATATCCCGGATCAGCATAACAGTCATAGTCAGAATCCATTTCACACTGCAATGCACATTTGAAGTAGTTATTCACCGTAATTGATGCTTTGTCAAAATATGGATGGTGGCAACCCATGTTTTGAGTGCAGAAATATAAAACATTGGAAGGTGGATAGAAAGCAGAGTCAA
>JAJRZO010000342.1 GCA_024275215.1 Candidatus Zixiibacteriota bacterium
ATATTATATCAATACCAAGAATCCAGTTGCTCAACAGGAGTTGACTGACGAGATACGCCGCATCGCTCCCTGGCTTCTTCAGTGATGAATCTTTCCCGAAACAGACTCGCAGCGTTGGAAATTTGATCCCTGATTCTGGAAAGAATTTCTGTTAATGTTTGCTCAGGCGATCTGCCGGTTTAGTTTTTTCATGTAATGTTTTCTGCCATATCGCGCGGTCAAATATAAACTTACGACAATTATTCGCTTCGCAGTCAGGCTCGATAATGCTGATGGCATGCCTTTCGCTCAATAGTGTGCGGAGGTTTGTATGATCAAAGGTCTGTACCGCGCGGCATCGGGAATGCTTCCGCGCACAACAAATCAGGAAGTTATCTCCAATAATCTCGCTAATGCCAACACTGTTGGCTACAAGCGGCAGAGTTTGTTCATCGAAGAATTGACTCGGGCAGAGCAAAGAGTTGCACCGAGTCAGGAGAATTGGGAGACCCCTATGCTGAGCGACATTTATACCGACTATTCACAGGCAGTTCTCGAACCTACCGGCAATGATCTGAACCTTGCTCTCGACGGCAGCGGATTTATGATCGTAGAGTCACCCGACGGTGAGCAATTCTACACGAGAGCGGGCGATTTCACTATCTCAACTGATGGTGATATTGTCACGACCGATGGATACACACTTATGACCGATGCGGGGCCTATCAACCTACAGGCCGGCAGCAAACTCGAGGTCGGCATGGATGGCGCTGTGAGTGTCGACGGTCAGCAAATCGGTATGCTCGAACTGATCGACTTCGAGAAACCCTACAATTTGGAGCGTATCAGCGGATCGCTGTTCAAAGCTTCGGATAATGCCGTTGCTGTTGAAACTCAAAATTTGTTTGTGAGGCAAGGATTTGTCGAACGCGCGAATGTCGATGTCATCAGTGAGATGGTAGAAATGATCGCGTCATTCAGAGACTACGAGGCAAACCAGAAGGCAATCCAAATAATCGACGAAAGTGTCGATCGGACAGTCAACGACGTCGGTTCTAAAAGATAACGGAGTAAAATGAAATGATAAAAGCTATGAGAACGGCTGCAAGCGGTATGGCTGCGCAGCAGATGAATGTTGATACGATTGCCAACAACCTGGCGAATGTCAATACTACCGGATTCAAACGCAGCAAACTCGAATTTCAGGATATGCTGTACAAGCATATCAGGCAGGCTGGTTCATCGGCGATGACTGGTACTGTTGTTCCGACCTCACTGGAAGTTGGATATGGCACCAGACCTGTGTCGAGTGTACGACAGTTTCAGGTAGGCGATCTGTCGGAGACAGGCAATCCACTCGATCTTGCAATCGAGGGAAACGGTTTTTTCCAGGTCACGCTGCCTGATGGTACGGTCGCATACACTCGCGATGGGTCGTTCAAGTTATCGCAGGACGGCCAGCTTTCTACATCTGATGGTTTTCTTGTAACACCGGAGATTACCATTCCTGCTGATGCCGAGATGATCTCAATTGGATTCGATGGCAAGGTTTATGCAAAAATTGTCGGTCAGGTTGATCCGCAGGAATTGGGACAACTCGAACTGGCGAAATTCATCAATCCGGCAGGTCTCGAAGCAATGGGACACAATCTGTTTACCCAGAGTGGCGCTTCGGGAGATCCGATTGCAGGTGTCCCGGGTGAAGATGGTCTCGGAAGAGTATCACAAGGATACTTAGAATTGTCGAATGTCGATGTAGTTCAGGAGATGGTCAACATGATCGTCGCGCAAAGAGCTTACGAGGTCAACTCAAAGGCGATCCAGACATCGGATGAGATGTCCGGTATGGCCACGAACCTGAAGAGATAGAACCATGCGAACACTTAGCATAGGATTGCTGTTGTTTTGCCTGGTCTCGTCGGGGATTCAAGCCAGCGACCGTGTTCTCAAAGCTGCGAAGCAATATCTGATCGAACGATTTGACCTCGATCCTGACGCTTCGAGTGTCACAATGCGAGATAACAGATCGTTCGATATTGTACTTCCGACTGACGAGATTCATGTCTATTCCACGACGAGCCGCCCACCGCGCGGCGTTTACGGGTTGAAATTCGAGATCATTCGCGATGGCAGTGTTATCAAGACGATCTCTTCGCCGGTCAGGGTGACGCTCTGGGCGAATGCGTTCATCGCATCCCGGCGGATAAAGAAGGGTGAGAAAATAAATCCGAGCGATTTCAGGATCGAGAAGATAGATGCCACGAAGTCCATCGAAAGACTCAGAAATGTATCAGAGCCGCTTGAAGGTATGCGTGCGGCGAGGACAATCCCATCCGGAAAGCCGCTTGAGCGCGGGATGCTTCAACCGATTCCTGTCATCAGCCGTGGTGATAAGATTGCAATTAAGTGCACGGTCGGAGCGATGGATATCATGACGACCGGAGTCGCAAAAGAAGATGGCAGCCTCGGTGAGCAGATCGATGTGGTCAATGTACAGACGAAGCGAAAGATAGTCGCCATTGTGGATGGCCCCGGTGTAGCTGTCGTCAGACAATAGGAGAATTGCTATGCGTACCTCTATATTTGAGATCACAGTCGTGGTCGCGTTATCTCTTTCAGTTGCCGTAAGTTCGGCATCGTCACTGGTCGGCGGAACGGGAAGTCTGTTCACCGACATCAAAGCGCATTCCGTAGGAGATATTCTTACTGTGCGCATTTATGAAGACGCAAAGGCGACGAATAACTCACAGACCAATGTCACAAAAGAAGGGACATTCGAGACCAAAGGCGGTCCCGGAATAGGTACGCTCGATTTCATACCACTCTTTGGAGCAGCCGGAGAGAATAAGAATGAATACAAAGGTTCCGGCAATAATGTTCGCAGAGGAAATCTCACAGCGCGAATGACAGTGCAGGTCGTTGCGGTCAAGGCGAACGGCGATCTTGTGATCGAAGGGAACCGGGCGATTACGATCAACAACGATACTGAAACATTGGTTCTGAGCGGCGTCGTTAGACCACAGGATGTCAATTCCGACAATTCGGTCGACTCATACAATATAGCTGAGGCAAAGATTTCATATCGCGGGAAAGGTCCTGCTACAACGGGATCAAGACCGGGGATCGTGATCCGTTTCCTGAACTGGATATTCTGAGGTGATGCAATGCGCAGTAAATTCCTGATAGCGCTGATAATTATCATCGTACCCGTCATCTGGTTTCTGTCAGACGCTATGGCGGATGTGCGTGTCAAAGACATAGCCCGTATCAACAGCCAGAATGAAGTATCGTTGATCGGGTACGGACTGATCGTCGGACTGGAGGGGACCGGCGATGGCAAAGGGTCGACTTTTACGGTTCAGTCACTTGTCAACATGCTGCAACGGATGGGAGTGACTGTTCCCATTAACAAAGTCAAGATCAAGAACGTGGCCGCTGTCGCAGTGACAGCGAGCCTTCCTCCTGGCACGAAGAAGGGGAGTAGCATCGACTGCACTGTCTCCTCCCTTGGCGATGCTACTTCCCTCAAAGGCGGTACGCTCCTGATGACTCCGATGAAATCACTATCGGGGGATATCTTCGGTTACGCTTCGGGGGCTGTTTCCATCGGCGGGTTCAATGTGCAGGTCGATGACAAGAACAAGATTGTCAATAACTATACGCTCGTTGGTCGCATTCCGAACGGTTTTCATGTTGAAACCGGTTTCCCGACGGAGGATTACGATTTTAAGATTTTGCAGCTTACTCTGACCAATCCTGATTTTACTACGGCAAATCGGCTGAAGGATAAAATCAATGAAGTCTACCCCGGATGCGCATATCCTCTTGATGCCGCCACAATCGAGTTGACAATTCCCGACACATTGCAGATGAAATCGGGATGGGTTGAGTTTGTGTCAAGAATCGAGAACATGACAGTTAATCCGGACATACCGGCGCGTGTAGTGATAAACGAGAAGACAGGGACCATCGTCGCAGGTGAGAATGTCTCAATCGCTCCGGTGGCACTCGCGCATGGAACCATCACTATATCGATACATTCCGTACCGGTCATTTCACAGCCTGCGCCGTTCTCACAGGGCAAGACTGTAGAAACTCAGGAGAGCTTCATAAATGTCGATGACGAGGAGGCGAGGGTCATCAGTCTTCAGGAGAGAACGAACATATCCGAAGTTGCCTCTGCGCTGAATGCGATTGGCGCAACGCCGAGGGATGTCATAGCGATATTTCAGGCCTTGAAACAGGCAGGCGCCCTGAGGGCGGAGTTGATCATTCTGTAGGAATCAGGAGAGGCGATGCTGACTCAGGTCAACAATCACACGCCGCTGCAGCAGGGATTCAAGGATTCTCCTGAGGCAAGGAGAATCAAGCTCGAAAAGGCTGCGCACGATTTCGAATCACTTTTCGTAAATCAACTTCTCAAGACAATGCGAGCGTCATTCGTTTCGGGGAATGATAAGGAAAGCGGTTTCGGTAAGGACATATTCATGTCGATAGCTGATGAAGCGTTTGCAAACAGCATAAGTCAGACCGGCTCGTTCGGCATCGCCCAGACGATGTTGAAAGGACTGGAACGTCTCGAAAACCCGGGATTCGGTGAAAGTGATGATACACCAGATCAGCCTGAACAAGTTAGTTCAGAGGGGATTGTTTTGCCTGAACGAGACGAAATATCATTCAAACCAATCGAAACGGAACGATGGAGGCTGTCGATTCCAACGACTACATCTGCTGTCGACAGACTCGTTGAGCGGGCTTCGAGACAACACGGTGTTGACCCTGATTTGATAAAAGCGGTAATCCGAGTCGAATCAGCCGGCGACAGGTTTGCAGTCTCCAATCGAGGTGCGAAAGGGCTGATGCAGCTTACGGATACAACGGCGAATGATATGGGCGTATCAGATGTCTTCAACCCTCGACAAAACATCGATGGCGGGACGAAGTACCTGAGCAGACTGCTGCGGAAATACTCAGGAAATGTACGGCTTGCGCTTGCTGCTTACAACGCAGGACCGGGCGCAGTTGACAGGTATGGTGATGTGCCGCCGTATTCCGAAACGAGAAGCTATGTAGAGAAAGTATTGAGCTTTCTGAAGGGCGATATTGGCTCAAACCAGGACTCGCTAAAATAATGATCAAGTTATGAGCAATTTGATCCGAAAAAACAACAGGAGAGAAAGTGGAATCGCTGTTTAAGAAACTGACCGATATCGTTGCAAGAGAAGTGGAACAGTTCGAGTTGTTCCTCAAGCTCTTGACTGAACAACAGGATTATCTGGTCGGAAATGATGTTGAGAACCTGAACAGGGTTGTGAAAGCTCAGGAGGAAGCGATTCTGGTTCTGAAAGATCTGGAAGCATCACGGATGAGAGTTGTTGAGGCAATATCGGAGAGAAGCGACAATGACCCGACAGATATGACATTGTCGAAGATTGCTGAAACATTTGCAATTCCACAGTCGGGAAAACTGGAAAAGATGCAACAATCATTATTGGAACTTCATGAACGAGTGAGCAGGGCAAAAGACAGGAATGAATTTCTGATAAAGAAATCGATGGAGCATATCGATGGAACTGTGCGGATGCTGGCATCAAGTGGAGTTGAAGTGCCGACATACAAGAATGGAAATGATGTCGAGCAGTCCAAGCAGAGCATCGCAGTAGATCGCACAGCATGACGCATTGGAAAGGACCGGGAATCGGATGTCACTGTTTCAGGGAATAGAGACAGGAAAAAGAGCACTCCTCGCGCATCAGCTTGCACTTAACACAGCCGGGCACAACATCGCGAATGTGAACACTCCCGGCTACACACGGCAGCGCGTCATGATGTCTGCTTCAATGCCAATCGAAATGGTCAAGGGATCACTGGGTGTTGGAGTTGATGTTA
>JAJRZO010000343.1 GCA_024275215.1 Candidatus Zixiibacteriota bacterium
AACGTTTGCCGTGGAACGGACTGTTGCGCGATTTCGATTTGAACTTTTTGACATTCACCTGCCATGTCATATCGGGATCGATGATCGTAATATCCGCCGGATAATTCTTTTTCAATCTTCCCATTTTCAAATTCATGACTTTAGCGGGATTGTTCGCCATTCTCGCAACAAGATCAGACCAACTCAGCAGACCCGGTTTGACAAGATTTTTAATCGCCAGGCCAAGCGCGGTTTCAAGTCCGACAATCCCATTTGGTGCGAGATCGAACTCGACATCTTTTTCCTCAATCGAATGCGGGGCATGATCGGTTACAATACAATCAATCGTACCATCCTGCAAGCCTGCAATAACAGCCTCGACATCAGCTTTCGACCGAAGTGGCGGATTCATTTTAAGATTCGTGTTGAATCGTTCAGCTATCATGTCATCAGTGAGCGAAAAGTGATGCGGAGTAGCTTCCGCCGTTACTGAGATTCCCTTTCGCTTTGCATCACTGATAAGCTCGACAGTGCCTTTTGTGGAAACATGCGCAATGTGCAACTTAGCCTCAGCATACTGAGCTAAAAGAATATCTCTGGCAACACATATTTCCTCAGAGATAGTCGGATTGCCTTTGATTCCGAGGACTGTGGACGTGTAGCCCTCGTTCATGTGAGTGCCATTAGAGAGCGATGAATCCTCTGCATGCGAGACGACTGCAATATTGAACATTCGCACATAATCGAGTGCGCGTTTCATCACCGCTGCGCTGTCAACCGGCGAACCATCATCGGAAATCGCGACTGCACCGGATGAAACGAGTTCGCCGATTTCAGCGAGCTGTTCGCCTTTGCGCCCTTTAGTAATTGCGGCGATTGGAAACACTTTGACAGGCGCATCAGCAGCGCGGTCGAGCACAAATTTCACTGTCTCCTGATTGTCAATCGGAGGCGATGTGTTCGGCATGCAGCAAATCGCAGTGAATCCTCCGGCAGCAGCAGCTTCGCATCCCGTAACGACCGTCTCTTCATCCTCTCGCCCCGGCTCTCTAAGATGAACATGGATGTCGATAAGTCCCGGCGTGACGATATTGCCATCAGCCCAGACATATTCCCCGGACTTGTACTTCTTCAAATCTTTTTTCTTGAGTAGTGCGCCGGTTTCGATCGACTTGATTTTGCCGTTCTCGATATATATGTCAGCCTTGCAATCAAGTTTCAACGATGGATCGATAACCCGACCGCCCGCCACAACCTTGATTTCCGTATTACTCATTTTCCTTGCTCCCTCCCTTGATTAGATAGAGCACTGCCATACGCACCGCCACACCATTCGTAACCTGATCGAGAATCACGGAGTCGTCGGCGTCAGCGACCTCAGACGAGATTTCAACACCACGATTCATCGGTCCGGGATGAAGTATCGTGTGATTTTTGTTCAGAAGAGAACGTCGTTCGCGAGTTATGCCGAAAAGATTAGTGTACTCACGAAGCGAGGGAAGCAGTCCCGACTGCTGTCGTTCGAGTTGCAGCCGAAGAACATTTACGACATCAGCTCCATCAAGAGCCTTGTCGATATCGTGATAAACATCGATACCCATCTTCTCCGCCTCGACCGGCAGGAGCGTAGTCGGCCCGCAGATCGCCACCGATGCGCCCATCGTTTTGAGTCCCCATATATTCGATCGCGCAACGCGCGAATGAAGCACATCGCCCATTATCACAACTCGTAAACCATCAAGCTTGCCGTATTTCCGCCTGATCGAGAGCATGTCGAGCAACGCCTGGGTAGGATGCTCATGACAGCCATCACCGGCGTTAATCACCTGTGATGATGAAAACTCTGTCAGGAACTGCGGCGCGCCGGAGCAATTGTGCCGCATCACGATCATATCGACTTTCATCGCCTCGATATTGCGCACAGTGTCT
>JAJRZO010000344.1 GCA_024275215.1 Candidatus Zixiibacteriota bacterium
CGTGGCATAGCATTGACTTATACGCATTACGGGTGTCATGAGCAGACTCCATTCAGAAGGATTGGTAAAGATATTCAAAGGCCGAAAGGTTGTTGATGAGGTCTCAATTGATGTCAACAGTGGTGAAATCGTGGGATTACTCGGTCCGAATGGTGCGGGCAAGACCACAACATTCTACATGATTATCGGTTTTATCCAACCACGGCGTGGACGAGTCAAGATTGATGATTTTGATATGACTGGTCTTCCTATGTATAAACGGGCGCGTCGCGGGATAGGATACCTTGCGCAGGAGCCATCGGTTTTCAGGAAACTGACGGTGGAGGACAATCTGAAAGCTATACTCCAGATGCGGCCAATGAGCCGTACAGACAGGAAATCCAGACTGGAATTACTGCTCGAACAGCTTGATATTGCAAAAGTCCGTCGAAGTTATGCGTATACATTATCGGGAGGTGAGCGAAGAAGGGTCGAGATCGCGCGTGCGCTGGTTATGGAGCCTGATTTTCTGCTCCTGGATGAACCATTCGCAGGTATCGATCCGATTGCTGTCGAGGACATTCAGGGGATTATCGCAGCTCTCAGGGATGAGAAACTCGGTATTCTCATTACTGATCACAATGTGAGAGAGACTCTCTCTATAACTGACAGGGCTTATATCATGTGTGATGGCAAAATTCTCAAGGCGGGAACATCCGAATATCTCGCAAATGACCCTGAAGCCCGAAAAATATACCTTGGGGAGAAGTTCCGATTAAACTGATTTCGGAGAATGACCGATAAAACAAATGAGTGTTCGTATTTGTACAAGACTTTACATCTTATTGTGTAACAAGGTATTGTAGTGAAGCTTGAACTTCAGGTGAAAATGAAGCAGGTGCTGGCGCCGCAGCTCATTCAATCATTGAAAATGCTGCAGATGCCGGTTTTGAGACTCGAACAGAAACTCCGTCAGGAACTCTCGACCAATCCGCTGCTTGAAGAAATCGAAACATTGGAAAATACGATTGAAGAACCGGAAGACCCTACTCTCTCGACAGATGATCCAAAGCTTGACCCGAAGATGGACAGGATCGACTGGGACTACTATCTCGGTGATGACGCTGATGATTACACATTCCGAAGGATGCGGGAGCATACCGAGGATCGTCAGAAAGAAACTCCCGCAACCGACAGGACGCTTTACGAGCACCTTCTCGAGCAGCTCGGTTTCCTGAAACTCTCAGAAGATGAATTTGCTATTGGGGATTTCATTATTGGCAATATCGACGAGAACGGCTATCTGACCTGCTCTGTCGAGGAAATTGCCGAGATGCTCAAAGTAGATCGCGAAAAAGTCGATAAAATGCTTCAGTTGATACAGAAGTTCGACCCACTCGGCGTGGGGGCGCGGAATCTTCAGGAATCATTGCTCATACAACTCAGAGAAAAAGGACACAAAGACTCTCTGGCATATCGAATAATCGATGAGTGCTTTGAATCACTCGACAGAAAGAGCCATTTACAACTCGCCAAGGCGACCGGTTCAACACCTGAGCGTGTGCAGGAAGCCATGGATCTGATCAGGACTCTTTCTCCCAAACCGACAACAGGCAGATTCGATCCTGCGGCGATCCCGATAGTTCCGGATTTGATCGTGGAAAAAGTCGGCGATGAATATATCGTCTTTCACAATGACAAACATACTCCGCGGCTTCGCATAAACTCGTCATACAGGTCTCTCCTGAAACGGGGTAACGAAACACCATCGGAAACGAAGAAATATATCAGGGAAAAACTCGAACAAGCCAGATGGCTGCTGAATTCGGTCAATCAGCGGCGAACAACAATGATAAGGGTGATGACTGCAATTGTGAATGAGCAGCATGAATTCTTCGAGAAAGGTCCCGATTACCTTAAACCGCTTATCATGGAAGATATTGCCGAAATTGTTGATATGAATGTCGCCACTATTTCGCGCGTTTCCAATGACAAGTATGTTCAGACTCCCCAGGGAGTTTATGAAATCAAGTATTTTTTCAATACCGGCCTTCCCACGAAAGACGGTGATCAGCTTGTCAAACGACGGGTCAAACAAAAACTCGAAGAAATCATCAAGTCGGAGGATCCTGCATCGCCATTCTCTGACCAGGAGATTCATAAACGGTTGGAGGCGGAGGGCATCAGCATAGCCCGCAGGACTGTTACAAAATACCGTGAGGAACTGAAAATCCTTCCCGCGCGCTTCAGAAAGCGCGTGGCTAAAGATAGTAGTTGACTTCCTGAGAAAAGTGAGCTTTCTTGATTATTGGAATGAGGAAAGTCAAAACTGAAGCTTGCCTCGCTTGTCCACGTTCAGAAGCGTATAACTTTGAGAACCTGTTGCACTCTCTTGTGGCGGGTAGCTCTTGTGGTGTTGAGTTTTCTGTTCCGGCAGGATTGTCAAGGTCTCATGCTTTTTTGATGAGTTTCTGTTCACAATCCTCTGACATTTGCAACTCCGCGAGACTTGAAAATGTAAAAACCTCTTGCATGGTTGTTGATCGGGTCAGCAGTGTTTTCCCCCAGTTGTCCGATCTTCAGCAAAAGCTCAACAGAAACATGTCCCCGAAAGGAGTCTGACATGAATGTATCAATCACGGCCAGACATTTCGATTTGAGTCCCGAACTGAAGTCCTTTGTCGAGGACGAGCTTCAAAAGCTCGGCAGGTATTTTGACAATATCGTATCCAGCAATGTTGTGCTTGAAGTTGAAAGCTATCGTCAGCGCTCGGAAGTGACATTGAAAGTCTCTGGAGCGACACTGACAGGAACCGGTGAATCGGATGACATGTATGTTTCTGTTGAAGAGAGTCTCGACAAACTTAAACGTCAATTGAAAAAATACAAGGGCAAGCTCAAAGACAAGCATCAGAAGAAAATCTCAGCCGAGAAAAGTACTCCGCCCGAATTGACGTCAGATGATGACATAACGCTTGATTATTAGATATCATGCCTGAAATCACTGTCGAGAAACTATATCAGGAGCACAAGGAAGAATTTGAGCTATATCTGCTCACTGATGGCTCCGGTCTGAAGAAAAAAATCGAGACTCCTGCCGTACACAGACCGGGGTTGGCGCTCGCCGGATTCACACAGAGATTTCCTCACAGACGGGCGTTAATTCTTGGCGAGACCGAAATGGCATTTCTTGCCAGCCTCTCTACTGAGGAGAGGATTCGACTTCTCAGGAACTTCTTCTCGTTTGATGTGCCTCTACTTATTGTCACCAAAGGGCTTAATCCGCCGAAAGAATTGTTGAGGCTGGCAACCGAAAACAACACTGCAATCATCCAGACCCGTTTCAATACGGCTGATTTCATGATCCAGTTCTCCGGATTTCTCGATGAATTCTTCGCTCCGCGCATAACATTGCATGGTACTCTCGTTGATGTCTATGGCGTCGGGCTTCTTTACACAGGCAAGGCGGGGATCGGGAAATCGGAATGTTCACTGGATTTGGTAGAACGCGGCCATCGTCTTGTCGCGGATGATATGATCAATGTCGTCAAGAAATCCCAGAATCTGATAGTTGGATCAGCCTCCGAATTGCTTGGGCATCACATGGAAGTTCGAGGGATAGGGGTTGTCGATATTGAGAGGCTCTTCGGCATCAGGGCAATCCGAATGCAGAAAAGAGTCGAGGTCGAAGTGCGCCTCGTTCTATGGGATGAGACAAAGGACAAGTATGAACGGCTCGGTATGGAAGAGAAATACACGACTGTTCTTGGTGTCGAAATGCCGGTTGTGACAATCCCGGTATCGCCAGGAAAAAACATCACTGTGATCTCCGAAGTGATCGCTATGAATCACATGCAGAAAACATACGGTGAGAATGCAGCAGTTGAATTCTCTCGAAGACTCTCGGAAAAAATCCAGCGGCAGCTTGCCAGTAAAAGGTATCTTCAGAGCGATTACGAATAGTCACTTCTGAAAGAGAGCATAAAGAGCGGGAAGGTTTCTTTCCGCTCTTTTCATCAATTATCAGATATATCACATCGCTGTCGATAAAGAGGTATATCTGCTGTCGCAACACTCTCCAGCAAACCGACCCTGCTCTAAGCCATTGAATATGTGGTGATTACAAAGCTCGCAACTAATACTGTAAGGCATACTTCAAGATTACCGATAAGATAATATGAATCGGATCTCTGTATCTCGGATTCATGCTATGAAATGAGTCCCCACTTGATGACGACAGGGTGCGATTCTGATTGTAAACCGTAGCAGGGATTATGTAGCTTTAATAGTCCATGCGACTCGGAGGGGAAAATGGCGAGAATCAAAGAAGTCGAAACTGTCACCAGCGTCGCTGGAGCGGCAAAGAATGCCGGTGAAGATATTCTCCAGTTGGTTTCGTTCAAGATCGGTGAGGAGGAGTTCGGTGTCGATATTCTGAAAGTGCAGGAAATCAACCGGCTTGTCGAGATAACCAGAGTCCCGAGATCGCCTGATTTTGTCGAAGGCGTCATCAATCTCAGGGGCAAAGTAATTCCGATCATCGATCTCAGGAAGCGATTCATGATGGAGGCGAGAGAATCCGATAAAGATACGCGCATCGTTGTAGTTTATATCAAAGGTCAGGTGATGGGTATGATTGTCGATGGCGTTTCCGAAGTGCTTCGTTTGCCTAAGGACACTATCGAACCGCCGCCGGATATCGCAACATCGGTCGATTCGGAATACATCCAGGGCGTTGCAATGCTGGAAGATCGGCTGCTGATTTTCCTGGACTTGTCACGGGTGTTTTCAGAGAAAGAACGGATTGCGCTGTCACAGATGTAAGAAAGATTAAGGCGATGCGTACAGAGGGGCTGATGTAAGGTTCACTGTATCGCTGTTACGACACGGGGCTATTGATGAAGGGCTACACCTGCGTGGTATTTTCGCCGCGCAGGTTTTTTCGTTCCCTGTTCCACACGTCTTCAAGCGCTGACTCGAAATCATTGAACGTAATTTTGTGACCGAGTTCCTCCAGCGATGTCACGAAATCTTTGTGGTAACGACCTCGCCGATAATCAGGCATACGGGGCGGTGGCTTGAGATAGCGTTCGATCAGATTGACATCACATGCAACATTGAGGATTGCATGATAAAAGATAACATCCTTGTTTCTGTACAGCGCAGTACCTGCAATCTTGCGATCATCAATCGCGATGTCTGAGATACCACGATGAGAAAGATTGTCGATTCCGAGTGTCGATAGCGCATCTATGACGATGGCATTGAACTTTTTGAAGTACCCGACAGTATCTTTCAATCCCTCGCCGTAAAGCGCAAACGAGCAAACATACATATTGGGAGCGAGAAGAACAGCGCAGCCTCCCGTGTCTCTCCGATAGACCGGGATACTGTCGGACACTATCCTGTCGAGATGAAGCTCTGTTTCAGGATCGGAGCCGTTCCCGATAACGACAATCGTCCGGTCAGGAATCCATGCCAGATATCGATGATGTCCATTATTGTTTTTCTTTTCAAGCAGCACAGCATCCGGCAGATTATATTCGAGTGGAGTGAAACGTTCCGACATTCTGAACCTCAATCAAGTGGCCGTTACATGCTTTTGATCGGTTATTCTCCAGCAATTATCAATCCAACAGGGCAGATACGGATGTCTCCTCTCATGTTGACGCGTCATCCCTGCGAAGGGGCTTGTTGAAAAACCCACCTCAAGTGCTCGCAGGGGCTGTGCCCCTGCGGATTCTCTGTTGTAACTATCTGCAATGCAATATACTAAATACACGGCAGCACAGCTACCGTGTGCACCTTACGAGGCAACTTAACTTTTTCAACAC
>JAJRZO010000345.1 GCA_024275215.1 Candidatus Zixiibacteriota bacterium
ATCGACACCCTTAAACTGGTGATAGAAATCTTTGATTATATCAATCGGTTCGCGTGATCGCTGGGAAACGATATAGAACTCGACGCGATTGCATGTTGACAGAATCAACGATTCCATAACATCAGGCATCCTGCCGAGAGCGGCGTTCGCCTCAGCAAGATCGTCTCGTCCAATCTGCAGAGGTTCGCGCTCTTCGAGTTCCGATGTCTTGTGGTTGGCGCCACACACCACCAGTTGCCAAGCCGGCATCACCATATCTTTTGTCCTGTCTTTTCCATCAGTATAGTTACCGCAGAGCCTGCACTCCGCCGCCTATGACATGTACGTCCTCAAATCCTGCATGTTTGAGAATCAGTCCAGCCTGATACGACCTCGGACCACGCTTGCAAGCAACGATGATTTTCTTCTTCCTGTCAAGCTCGCCACACCTGTTTCGAAGCTCACCAAGCGGAATGTTGACCAATTTCTGATTCGATTTCACCGGCCATGGCTCGGATTCAACTTCGTCAGATTCGCGAACATCAAGAATGATTCCGGCATCACTGATATTCAGATCAACCACGCTCAACCCTCGACTCTGTGCTATTGCGAATGATGCGATCTGATACAATGGATCAAGCGCTTCGGAATACGGCGGCGCATAGCCATGCTCGAAATCAAGCAAATCTGTCAATGTCCCCTGTCGTTGCAGGAACGATGAAAAAATATCGATTCGCCTGAAAATATCTCCTTTGCCTGCGGTCTGCAATCCGAGAAGTTTCTGATCGTCAGGAGAGTAACGCATCTTCAAAGTAAATGTCTGATATTCGGGGTAGTAATCCGGCTTATCCGGGAATGACGCCAGCACAGCAACAGATCGCAAACCTGCGCTCTCCGCAGCTTTTTCATTCAGCCCGACAGCTCCGACATTGAGATCGAACACTTTCACGAAGCATGCTCCGACCACACCCTTAAACTCAGCGGTATGGCCTGCCAGATTTTCGCCGATCACTCTGCCGTGTCGATTCGCCAGTGAACCCATCGGGAGATACATGCTGCTTCGTGTGATACGATTGAAACTCTCCACACAGTCACCACCTGCATAAATATCGGGATCGGATGTCATCATGTGTGAGTCAACTACGATGCCGCCATGCTCACCGATCTCAAGCCCGCAATCGTGGGCAAGATCGACAGAGGGACGGACGCCGAGACTGACAAAAACGAAATCGCAGGTGATGCTGTCGTGACCGGCGATTCTTACAACGGGTTTCTTGTCTTCATCGAGATCGATACTTTCGACTTTTGCGCCAGTCAGGACTTCTATGCCCTGACGTTGCATTTCTCGTTCGGCAATCGCAGCCATCTCAGGATCGAGCGCGAACGGCAGGATTTGCGGTTCTTTTTCAACGAGCGTTGTTTCGATTCCCCAAAGTCCCGCGGCAGATTCGACAACCTCGCAACCGATGAATCCTCCGCCAACGACGACCGCTTTCCCGATCTGACCTGTCTGAGCAGCCTTTCTGAAAGCAATAGCATCGTCAGGCCGTGTGAAGCCGCGTATCATAGGACTTTCAGCGACAGGAAACGGTGGATCGATCGGTTGTCCGCCTGTTGCAAGGACAAGTTTACCGTAACCATGCTCGACGACTTCTCCCGACGAGATCATGCGCACTTTGACAGTCTTATTCTTCCTGTCGATTTCGATAACTTCCGCACCGGTTACAAGTGTGAATCCTTTTGTCGAAGAGAAATACTCCGGATCACGGGGAATTCCGTAAGATGTTTCTGTCAGCCTGGCAAATTCCTCAATGTCCCCTGATGCAAAATACGGCATTCCGCATGTTGCGTATGATGCAAGCTCCTCGCGTTGGAACAGTGTGATCGTAGCATCAGGAAGCCTTCGGGCAAGCACCGACGCAGTCTTGGGGCCGCATGCAACACCACCGACAATTACGAAATCTGATCTGTCGTTGCTCATATCAAACACTTCGAGTTAGATCGCTACGCAGTTTCAGCCACAACCTCTTTGCTTTCGGTCTGCGCAATTTCAGGAATTTCTTCCCCCTTGATCGAGATAGCAATCTTGTAAAGAATTGTGATTACCAGCGCTCCGAGTGCGTAGACACCCATCGAAATCATCAGTTCAGGAAATGTCGGCATATACTCTGTGACTGTCCCGAATGGTGACGGTATAAAACCGACTACTACAAGTTCAAGTCCCTTTTCAATCCAAAGCGAAATGAACACCATAGCACAAGCTACCGGCAGAATCTTCAGATTGTTTCTTGTCTTCGGATTGACCAGCAGGATTAAAGACAGCACCGCGAGAATCGATGATATCCATGTGTACGGTACCATTGCTGTGTTTCCATCAAGACCAAAGTAGAGATACTTGAAATGATCCATGTGCTCCGGTATCCCACTGTAAAGCGCGGTGAAAAGTTCCATCAGTACCAGGAAGACACTTACTATCATTCCATAAGTAGCGATTCTTCCGAGATTCCTGATCGCCTGATCGCCCGGATCGAATCGTCATACTTTTCTGACAATCAGGCAAAGAATCACCAGCAATGCAGGACCCGCAGCGAATGCGGATGCGAGGAATCGCGGAGCAAGAACCGCACTCATCCAGAACGGGCGCGCAGCAAGACCTGAATACAGAAACGCTGTTACAGTATGAATGCTGATCGCCCACGGGATCGACAGATAAATCACAGGCTTGATCCATCGGGGGGGCGCAATTCCCTTTCGCTCCGCCCCCAGTGTTGTCCAACTGATGATAATATTCAAGAGCAAATAACCTGAAAGTACAACCGTATCCCAGAACATCAATGAATGAGGAGTAGGATGCAGAAAGACATTCAGAATACGAAACGGCTGTCCCATGTCGACAAAGATGAATGTCATACACATCACGACAGATCCTACCGCCACGAACTCGCCGAGAATTGTAATCTTTCCGAACGCCTTGTAATTGTGCAGATAATATGGCAGGACAACCATCACAGCAGATGCCGCCACTCCGACGAGAAATGTGAACTGCGCAATATAGAATCCCCATGTCACATCGCGAGAGAGTCCGGTAATTCCCAAACCCATATCCCATTGCCGGAGATAGTTGAGTACGCCGATCCCGATCAAAATGAGCAGGAAGCCTATCCATGTCCAGTAACGCTTATCGCCGTATAACGCCTTCTCTATCATGGCAACCTCACACTATGTAATAGACTTCAGGTTCGGTCCCGAGGCCGGGTTTTCTTCTTATCGTAAAATTAGCCTTCAGAAGCTGACGCACTTCTGAATTCGGGTCTTCGAGATCGCCGAAGATCAGAGCCGGAGTCGTATCCTCTCCACCTGCGAACCTCTTCCTGCATGCTTCAACACATGCCGGCAACTTGCCTTTTGCGAGTCTCTCCTCACAGAAAGTGCATTTCTCGACAACCCCCTTTGTTCTTGTGGGGAAATCGGGATTGATCTCGGAGATATGTTCTCTCGGATCGACCCAGTTGAAACTTCGCGATCCATACGGGCACGCCACAACACAGTAACGGCAACCGATGCACCTGTGCCAGTCCATCATCACGATGCCGTCTTCCTCCCGCTTCCAGGTTGACTGTGTCGGGCAAACGCTGACACATGGCGGGTTGTCGCAATGATTGCAGAGCATAAGGACATGGCTACGCTTCAGCTCTTCCGGAATGTGTTCGTTTTCCTGTTCAATAAAGGCATGTTCGAAAGAATCCTTCCACACCCACTTAATCTCATGCTTGCGATCTTCAAACTTCGGCACATTATGAGTATGATGACAAGCGTTAATGCAATCGGTGCATCCGTGCTGCTCATTGCATTTCCGAAGGTCGATCACCATCGCCCAGCGTTTCGCCTTTAGTCCGCCGGTTGAAAGCCATGACTCTGCATCATATCTCTGCGCGACAGCTTTTCCGCCTGCGACAGAGAGAGCGGTCAGACCGGCAGCCTTGATGAATGTTCTTCTCCTGACTTTCATCGACTGCCTCCTTTCGGCTCAATGTGGCAACTCCAGCAATATGGATCGACACCCATATAATTGTGGCACCTGTCACAGAATTCAGACTTGTTCGGATGACACGACATGCATGTATTCGACAGACTCTTCTCAAACTTGCGACCTGAAGCCGTGGTGTAAACTCTGTCATCACCACGAACAACCTGATCTCGCCATTCATTCAGGAGTTCCATGTGATCGTGCCGCATGTAATCCGTATCCCTGACACACTGTTTCTCTGTCGTGATAATCTCTGGCTCGGGACCTTTGGTTGTGCCACCGCTCGCCGCAGTATACCAGATCGGCGCGGTGGCTATGATCAGGAATATGATCAGACCGGATATGATCTTGCCGCTATCATACATCTCCGGTACCCTCCTTTCCGACAAGCGGAGTGCCTCTCAGATCCGTATCCCTTTCTTTCTCGCCTTTCAAGATCAAAGCATTTCCAACCATCTCATGCACACCTCCGATTTCGACTCCCGGCGCCCAGTAGTCCATCACAGCCGGTAATGTCGCCTTGTCGATCGCGCACATGCAGAGGCAGATATTAACACCGTGCTTGTCACGCACATATCTCGCAGCATTGCCTCTCGGCATTCCGCCTCGAAGCCGCATTTCGAGATTCTCATCCGTGCCGAGTCCCGATCCGCTGCCGCAACAGAATGTCTGCTCGCGAATCGTGTTTTCCGGCATCTCGAAGAAATTGTTACATGTTTTGTTGATTATATAACGCGGCTCTTCGAGAAGACCCATCGCTCTTGCGGGATTGCAGGAATCGTGATATGTGATTCGCCAGTGATCGTTACGACTCGGATCGAGTTTGATCTTGTCGTGCTTAATAAGATCAGCGGTAAATTCAGAAATATGAACCATCTTCGTCGATTTGGTATTCTCGAAAACCGTACCGGTCAGTGGCGATTTCGGTACTTCCAGAAAATCAGCGGGACCGTTGATCGTGTCCATATACTGATGAAGCACCCGCCACATGTGGCCGCATTCACCACCGAGAATCCATTTCACGCCCAGTCGTTTCGCTTCGGCATATATCTTGTTGTTGAGTCGCTTCATGGTTTCAGCGGAATGGAACAGACCGAAGTTTCCCCCTTCGGATGCGTATGCGCTCCAGGTATAGTCGAGACCGATCTCATGGAAAAGCGCAAGATAACCGAGCAGGGTGTAGTAATGTGGAGTTGCAAAATAGTCCGCCGACGGCGCGACAAACAGGATCTCCGCACCTTTTCTGTTGATCGGAGCCTCCACCCGAACACCGGTCAACTCCTCCAGCTCATCAACGGCGAATTCAAGACTGTCAGCAAATCCGTGCGGCTGGATACCGAGATGGTTGCCTGTCCTGAAACAGTTCGCCACCGGAGTCGTGATCCAGTCGATATTCAAACCGACAAGGTTCAACAACTCGCGAACCATCATCGTGATTTCGGCGGTGTCAATACCGTACGGACAATAGACCGAACAGCGACGGCACTCGGTGCACTGGAAGAAGTAGAAGAACCATTCCTTCAGAACTCCGACTGTGAGTTTTCTCGCACCCGCAATCTTTCCAAGTATTTTGCCTGCTGTCGTGAAATCATTCCTGTAGACTGAACGCAGGAGTTCCGCTCTCAGCACCGGCATATTTTTCGGGTCGCCTGAGCCGATGAAGAAATGGCACTTGTCGGCACAGGCACCGCATCGAACACAAATATCCATGAATACTCTCAGAGTGCGATACTTGTTCAGCCTGTCTTTCAGGCCATTCAGGATAATCTCCTGCCAGTTCTCGGGAAGCTGCCAGTCGTCTTCCATCGGCATCCACTTCCGAGGATATGGAAAATCGACATACCTGGCGCTGTCCGGATTGGCGCTGTAGTTGAAAGTCCCCGTACGGAATTTGACCGGATTGTCCATCCAGTTTTTCGGCGGAGGACCATAGCTGATCTGAGCAAGTTGCTCCGGTTTTGGCATATCGTCAGACATAGATCATTCCTTATCCAACGGCAATCCCGCCGCTTTCATGACATCCCGGAACTCATCCTCCCACTCCTCATAGGTATGAACCTTGACAGGATAATCCCAGGGGTTGACGTGTCTCTCCATCCTGTTGTTGTTGGCGAGATTCCTCGTGGGACTCAGGAACACGCCTCCCAGATGTACCAGCTTGGAGAACGGGAAATAGATAAAGAGCACCGAAACCAGAAATATATGAATGAAGAAAATCGAACTTATCTGTCCGAGGACATCAGCTCCTACAGGACTGAATGTAACAAGCCCAATGGCAAGCTGCTTGACTGCGACAATGTCAGTTTTCGTGAAATATCTCATCAAAACGCCCGTGACAGCAATCCCGCCTATCAGGAAAAGGGGAATGTAGTCACCAGCAAGCGAGATGTATCTCAGCTTTGCATCCAGCAATCTTCGGAAGAGAAGATACGTCAGCGCAACGAGAATAAGTATATCAGTGATATAGACAATCGGAAGACCGACCTGAAAGAATCCATCGAGATTCTGCGCCAACAGCACAAATGACGGAATCGGTTCGGTAAAATACTTAAAGTGTCTGATGAAAATGATCAGGAACGACCAGTGAAAAACAAGCGCTCCGAGCCATAGATATTTGCTGGAACCATAGGTCAGCGTCGGACCTTTCCTCAGTTCCGTCTTCGTATTTCTAAACAGAGAACGGAAACAGAGAATCTCAAGCGCCATTCGTCCAATTACACCCAGAGTAGTGTGTGGATTGTCCAGCTTCGAACTTTTGATCCATGGTAAGGATTTTTCCTGACCGCACGTCACAGGTATTCGAAACGGCACCGGCGAACGCGCCCATTTGATCACCCGATACACCATCCCGATCAGGAAAACTGCCATCGCGATGTACGGTATGATCACGCCAAGTAAATAGCGCATTCCTGCCGATCCGGCCCCGACCTGTGCAATCAGTACGAGGATGATTACAACAGCGAGGGAAAAGACGGCTCTCATCTACCATTTCCTCCCTTCAGGATTCTATGATACATATTCTTCTTATCCAATCTAATCAAACACTATCGTCCTGCGAGTCAGTCCCCACAACGCGCTCAGTCAGCTTCTGCACACGACGCTGTGCTTCTCTGGTTCGTATATCGAACATCTTCTCGCGTTTCGCTTCGAATCGATCGAAAGCATGTAAGATTACAAGATCAACCCGCGAATCGAACTCGAATAACTCATCAACCGCTTTTGAATCTGAAAGAATATCTGAAGCAATATCGCGCACAATCCGCTTGATGTCGAACAACAAAGCGAGCGCCTGAGACGGGCTGTAATCCTGCACAGCACGAATCCTCGCGAGGTCATCTACGGCTTCGAGGATCACACTTGAGTTCATGTCACCGCACAGTTCTCCTACAAGTCTCTGAGTGGCAGTTCTGAGAGTCACACCTACAGGATTTGCAAACTGATCCTTCTGCTTTGCGAGGAAACCAGCAGAATCGGATGGATACGTTTTGACTGCACTGTCGAACCACTTCGCGGCGATCCGCTCTCTGTGATCTCTCAAGAATTCAAAAAGCATGGACTACTCCACAGCATACAAAGCCTGTAAGAAACCCAACTGCAGATCAATGAGAAAGTGAAATCGCATTTCTCACCTGATTTGATCAGGTTCGGAACACGACCTGCATTTAACACAGTCTCAGGATATCTGCTGACCACAATGTTAATTATTTCACAATTAAACATGTTATTGCTCATTGCATCCTACACATTCTAAATATAAAATCATCACTAATTAGAGCAATCAAGGTGACCGATCCGCCTTTCACACAACCGGTTGGCATGTTGCACTTGCGTCATATTTCACAAGGCTGACAAATACCCAGCCTTGTTTCAGGCTATCGTCACATCATAAGATATACGTATCTAAGCCCATGTCAAGTTAGTAGTGGAACTGATTTTGCAGGAAACAGGGATACATTATTCCCGCTTTTGTAAAATGAAAGCATACACCGGGAGTAACCCCGGTGTATGCAAAGAAATATCTCTTATCTCTATTCGCAGTTTAGCAATCGGGTATCCCGTCGCCATTTGGATCACCAAGCGCCGGACCGCCTCCGAATATCCAATTGATGTAATACACGACATCACTGATATCAAGCTGGCCACTGCAATCAACATCACCGATGAGGACATTCGGCTCAAACGTTGGAAACAGAACCCTGACACCATCAACTCCGGTGTATGCTGACTGAGTAAACAGCATCGGGAAATACCTTGGTGTTGATGTCGCAGTCAGAGTAACTGGATTGCCGGGCGTAACAACAGTAAAATTGGCCGTTGCGAACAGCGCCCAGTTAGGTACAACAGGAAGCACAGGATTAAGAGGAGGATTCGAAATGACAATCGTATGATTGACATTATCTATCTTGGCAACAAGCCCCGATCCAACCGATCCCGTGAAATCAACGCCTGTGCAGCTCAGATCTGCTTCACCCGGTCCGGGCGCATATGAATAGACCACAACTGCGCCCCTGAGTGCAATCGGAGTCCTGACAATAATCATCGCGCTCGTTTGAGCAATCCCATCGGGATTACCAATTACCATAAATGAGGCTGGTGTCGGCAGAGGCACATCGGTACCGGGTACGGGGAACAAAGTTCCGGCTCCGAATATCCCTTCAGTCAGTTGCCAAAGATCACCCATGTTTACTCCCGGAAAACCATCGCAATCGCAGTCAAACATGTCAGGCGCAGGACCTATTCCATTCAAATAGTCTGACAAGTATGACATATCTGACACATTGATAATGCCGTCGAAGTTACAATCCCCCGGCTGCGCCAATACCATTGACGACATTGCAAGCATCAGGAAAATACTCCAAATGCCAATACAACACAACCTTGCGTTCTTCATGAGAACCTCCTTGATAAAATGGTTTTTATTCTGCTCAAATAGGCTTGCCGTTTTGTCTGAGCAGGTCAGATACTCAAGTAAGGAATGCCGAACGTTGTTGTATCAAAAGATGAGCTATTCAGTGTTCAATATACATTACAAGCGAGCGGCAACTTTGTCAATGAATATCTTGGCAATGAATGGTAGAGTAATTTCTTTATTAGTGTGTAAACTGGTAGAGGGTGTATCTCTATGCCCGTCAGGAATCCCTATGCGCCGTCAGGAAAGGATTCCTGACGGCGCACGGAAACAGCGTACAACGGTACTCTAGGATTCCTGACGGTGTACAAAATCATGAGGATACACCAATTTACACATTTAGACGGAAATTATCGATGGTAGATTTATTGTGAAAAAGCCCGGCGCAAAAAGCACCGGGCAATAGAAATCAGTGTAGCAACAATGTTCTACACACATCCGGTCGGCTTGGCGAGACCTGCAACTTTGCAGGCGCCTTTCGCCGGACCGGACGGGAACAGTTCATAGACTTTTTTCAGGGGGAATCCGGTCTCTTTGCAGAGCTTACGGATCATCGGTGCAATACCGAATTTCTGGTAGTACTCCCTGAGGTAATAGACGAGTTTCCAGTGTTCTTCTGTCATTTCTTCGACGCCTTCAGTCTCTGCCAGGGCCTTGGCCACCAGTTCATTCCACTTTTCCGGCTCCTGAATGAAACCGTCCTCATCGACCTCGACAGTGAGATCACCAACTACGAGTTCTGCCATTTCACAACCTCCGAACTTGCTTTTGCGGCCACACACCGCTCAGTTTATTTGTATCCTATTTGAATTAGTGCATCTCTATATATCCGCACGGGCATTGCTCAGCGCATTTCTTGCAACCGTTACAGAATTCCATCTTGATTTTGTATGGATCGCCTTTCTTTAACGGTTTGATAATCGCGTTGTCCTGACAATAACTCCAGCATGTGCCACAATCAAAACATTTTCCGCAACTCATGCAACGCTTGGCCTCACCAATAGCATCATCCTGAGACAATGTCGAAGTGATTTCAACATCTATGCCCTTGAGACGCTCTTCTACAGGCAGATGATTCAGCTTGACACGATCTTTCTGTTCATAATAGGCAAGCATCATCTTCTCAGCCTTGATCTCGTTCATATCGACGCCATACTCATCAGGAATAGCCTCAGCAGCGATCGCCTCATGAATCGCGTATGCCGCACGCCTGCCATGATAGATCGCCTCGATTGCGATACCAAGATTGAGATTGTCACCGCCGGAGTAAATGCCATTCTCTTTAGTCTTGAACTTGTCATCGACCTTGATCCAGTCGCGGCCTTCGATCAGATTCTCGCAACCGGTGAAATCGGGTTCCTGGCTGATCGCGGCAATCAGCGTGGAGAATTCGAGATC
>JAJRZO010000346.1 GCA_024275215.1 Candidatus Zixiibacteriota bacterium
CCATCCGATGATGGAAGTCAAATCACCTACGGGTGTGGATTTGATGCAGTTGTTTGTTTCAGCTACTGTCGCCCGCGAATTTGTAACGAATCATGCAATCGGCATCACAGGCATTTTTGCATACCAGAGATTTGAGGCTCGCGGTCTGCAGGCATTCAGTGATTTCTCAAGCAACCGCGACAGGCTCACCGACAAAGAGCACGATGTTTCAAAGGGCTATGGAGTTCGCGTCGGCTACATGGGCGAACCTGTCAGCGGTATTTGCATTGGCGCTTCATATCAGACAAAAATGAGTATGGAGCAATTCGAGTATTATTCCGGACTGTTCGCAGAGCAGGGTGACTTCGATATTCCTGCCAACTGGGTAGTTGGTGTCGCAGTCAAACCTGCGCGGACTTTGACTCTTGCTGCCGATGTCCAGCAGATTTTTTACAGCAAGATCAAAGCTATTGCCAATCCAATGAATCCTCAGAATTTCCGGCAGCAACCACCAATACTGCTTGGTGATGATGCCGGTTCTGGTTTTGGCTGGGAAGATATGACTATCTTCAAGTTTGGATTAGAATGGGAGGGCATTGTTGATCTGCCGCTGAGGTGTGGTTATTCGTATGGCAAGCAGCCAATACCTGAAAGCGAGATGATGTTCAATATTCTGGCTCCGGGCGTGATAGAGCACCATATTTCATTCGGGTTCTCACGCAGGATGTGTGGCGGCAAAGAGCTGAGCTTTGCGGTGACGCACGCTTTGAATAACAAGGTCAGCGGTCCTAATCCTATGGAGATACCCGACCAGCAGACAATCGAACTTGAAATGAACGAGTGGGAGTTTTCGATCGGATTTGCATTCTAAGTATTACGATATTTTGAAGTGAACATAAGCAGACATCGCAATTCGCGCGGTGTCTGTTTTTTTGTAAAAACATCCGGCAACCTGTCCCTTGTAGTGGGAGCTTTGGAAACACAAATGCAGGGTGAACTTCTAAGATGCTATTGTGCGGATAACGGAAACATAGTCACTGAGTTAAAACCTGGTTTCTATCGCCTTCTATTACGTCTTCTTCTGCTGTCTCTGAATGGGCGAGCTTCCTGTACTTTCAGGATGTTGTTTTTGAATTCGGTGCCATGGAGAGCCAGAACAGCTTTTTTGGCTTCCGATTTCTTGAACATTTCCACGAACCCTAAACCTCTGACACGTCCGATTTCGACTTGTTTGACTCTGCCATGGACAGAGAACATTTCTCTGAGTTCTTCCTCAGTAGTAGAGTTGTCCAGGTTAGTCACCAGCATTCTGCCGCTTGCCACCATGATCTTCCTTACCGATCTATTGAAATTATTGAATTAAAGTATGATAGGTCGACAGGAGGGTCTTAACCCTCCTGTCGATAAAACCAACCGAGGTTGATAGTTTAGTAGCGTGAACGGTTTCTACCGCCACCCCTATCCTCGCGTTGACGTGCTTCGTTGACTTTCAACGTACGTCCATCGAGTTCCTGGTCATTAAGCCCGGCGATAGCTGCTGTAGCCTCGCCCTGATTGGCCATCTCGATAAAGGCAAAACCTCGCGGTCTGCCAGTATCTCTGTCCATGATCATGTTTACGCTTGTGACCTCGCCATAGCTTTCAAAAGCCTGGCGTAATTTCTCTTCCGTCGCGTCATACGACAGGTTACCAATGTAGATATTCATTCTACACTCCGTGGTTGCTTATCTCGATGTGAACTGTCTTTTTGTGAAATCAGACACTTCAAGATAAATGACAAGTTGCGCGTGATTGCGCGTTCAATTCGAGATTAAGCTTTAGCGGAGTTGTGGATTAAGACAAGACTACGATAAAGGCCGAACTCAAATCAATACTAAGTACTAAGTATATCGGATAGTTTGATAAAAACCTAATGTTATTTTCACTAAATGCAAATTATTTTTATGATGGCTTACCTGAATTTAACCCACCTGAAAGGTGGAGCACCCAGCATGTTGAGAAATCTGATTATGAGAGCAAAAGTGAACACAGCAGCTGTGAGGCTGTGTGTTCAGCATATTACATTGCAGATAGTTACAACACAGGGTCCGCAGGGGCACAGCCCCTGCATGCACTTGAGGTCGGTTTTTTCAACATACCCTCAGTGGCAGGTATTGAATATCACATCCACAAATTCCGATCCAGACTCCGATATTGTATTGCTTCGGAAACATGTACCGGCTGGATTTTTTCGGAGTTTTCGAGGTCGGCTATTGTACGTGCGACTTTGATGATTCGATCATACGCACGCGCCGACAAGCCAAGTTTTGTGATCGCAAGCCGTAACAATCCTCGCGATTCTTCATTGATCGGGCAGAAATTCTGGATGTCGCGTGATTCCATGTGAGCATTGCAGTACATATTCGGCTCGTTCCTGAATCGTTCCAACTGAACTTTCCGCGCACGATTGACACGATCCCGTATTGCATCCGATCGTTCCCCCGATGGTTCGCTCGCGAGGTCCTTAAACTTGACTGCAGGCACTTCGATATGAATGTCGATCCTGTCAAGCAGCGGTCCGGAAATCTTCGACATATACTTCTGAATCTGAATCGGTGAACAATTGCACTCGTGTGAATCATCGCCATAATATCCGCACGGGCACGGATTCATCGCACCAGCAAGCATGAACTGCGACGGATATGTCAGCGACATC
>JAJRZO010000347.1 GCA_024275215.1 Candidatus Zixiibacteriota bacterium
GAAATGTCACCGGTATCTCGAATGTTATTTTCTTCTTCTTTCTCGGTTTGATCCACTCAATTTCATCCGATCCCAGTTTGACATATTGAGGGGGCTCACAGTTAAGTTTGAATATGATTGTATCTCCGATGTTCCTCATTGCTTTGATCTTCATGCGGAGAATTGCCTGCTGTCCGACAACTGGCTTCTTCTCGAAGCTGAACTCGACTTCATAAGGAAAATCTGTCCTTGCGGACAGGATAGTGTCGAGCGGTTCGAGCTTGATCTTCTTGTTGAACTTTATCTTTGCGTCGGCGGCATTCGAGAAGACGACAGAGACACAGAAGAACAGGGTGATTATTATGTATTTGCGGCTATTCATATTCTCAGTTGTCGTCAAGACGTCTTACTAATCTTAGCTTATGTCTGACATCATATCTGCCATTGGAACATTTTCCGCAGGAGCGTAACCGCAGTATCTTGCGGCTTGGGTAGGTCTCACCGCATGTTGGGCATTCGTACAAATACTTCATTCCGCGCAGCATGCCGGGATAATGCCTCGCATAGCGCGTTGCTCCGATCCGCCTCGCCTCACGCTTGAATTCGCTTCCATGATTCGGAATCACAAGATGAATCATCTCGTGTTTGAGCGTTAAAGTAACATCTTCAGGGTAATAAGTGTGATAACTTACTCCAAGCCTGATGATCCTGTCGGAATAATAACATCTCCCTGCGTGTTTCATGCGCGATGACCATTCGACTTTCGCTGTGGGAAGTTTCCCGTCAAAATGCCTGTCATTGAAATCGCGGAAGATCGCAGCAAGTTCATCTTCTGTAGGCAAAGATATGGACTCATCGGCGCTATTCCCAGATGGATGCTTAGCGACAGAATCGAATAAGTCAAAATTAGTTTCTTTAAGCGCTCTTCTTTCGGCAAGTCTCATATCCGGGAAACCTCACAAATGGTCTACGCAATTATAGAACAAATCTATGTTGCTTACAATCAGAAACTCAGTTAGATTCGTAAGTGTCGTATTCGCAGGAGATAATACATGATTTGCTGTAGGTCAGGCGGCCTGCCCGTTTGACATTTCTTCTTGATCGACAATCCCCGAGCGGGATTGACCTACATGGATTATGCAGGAGAAAACATATGAGATATATTATAGTGGCTATATTGCTGTTCTTGATAACAGCAGGTTGTGCTGAGAAAATCGAATATGAACAACGGACAATTATTGTCAAAGCTTTGAATGATGGTCTGATCGGCAGCGGGACAGCGTATGATCCGTATCGATCACTCGAAGTGGCTATTGACTCTGTACCTGATGGTGGAAGGATATTGCTCCTTCCCGGTATCTATGAAGCTCAACCATCCGAATATGTCGAATCCGAATGTGGCAACTGTGAGGAGCATCTTACTTCGGTTGCCGCTACAGCCGGTTTTCATATTGTGGATAAAGCACTCACGATCCACGGTGTCAATCGCGACAGTTGTATTCTGGTAACGAACGCCGGTTATGGCGTACTTTTTGAGCGAAGCAATGGTTCGGAAATATCCAATGTCACTATCACCGGCGCGAAGCGTGACTCCGACGGTAACGCGACAGACGCTGCGGTCGTTGCGAAATACTCACGTGTGACTGTCCAGAATTGCACCATTGCTGATAATGTTGACCGCGATACGGCTCTTGTCGTTGGAATCGGCGGAGTTTTCGGAAGAGAGTCATCGAATCTTATTATCCACAACAACTGGATACGCAACAATAAATGGGATGGGATAGCTCTGTATCGTGGTGCGGCGGCGTTTATCACCGATAACACAATCGATTCGGGTCGCGGAGCGGGCATCGGGATTACATGGGATGCACAGGCTATTGTCCAGCGAAACAGAATTTCGAACTACTGGAAAGGCATCGGGACATTCGGCAATTCGCGAGCAGTAGTGCAGAACAATGTCGTGTTCGACAATCTCGGGTGGGGAGTGATTTTGACGTCGAACTCGTTTATGGAAGTCCGCAATAA
>JAJRZO010000348.1 GCA_024275215.1 Candidatus Zixiibacteriota bacterium
GGCGGCGATACAATGTTGATTCTTATTGATCAGGATTCTGTCCTAATCAGTTGCGGCTATGAACAGCTCGATCCCTTCACTCTTCAATTTCGCCCCGATGAGACACTTGCGCAGGCTACCACTTACACGGCATACTTCGATTTATCATATATTTCCGACAGATTTGGAAACACGCATTCGGATTCTCTCTATTCGTTCCAGATCCATACTCCGAATAGTGATTCGCTCGGGGCTTTTTCGGGAAGAGTCGTTTCGTCAAGTATGTTCGAACAAACCCCGCCGATAATCCAGTTCAGGCAGCTTCCGCGCGGCAAGTGGCGGAATCTTAACTACGACGCCGACGGTCGATTTCACGAAGATGTTTCCCCCGGGTCGTATGTTTTCACAGGATTCTACGACCGCAACGGGGATGGCTACCTCTCCCCCGGCACGTTCTCACCTTTTGAGTATGCCGAACCTGTCGCAGTGTTCGGTGACACAGTTACAGTCAGATCAAGATTCGAAACAGAGGATATTAGGTTACAAGTCAAATAGGAGGAGAAATGTTAGAGACATTGAACCTTCCGGTCTGGGCAAAGGAACTGATTGTTATCGGCGCTATCCTGATCGGTACGTTTGTGGCCGCAGCACTGGGACTGTGGTTTCTGAGGAACCTGAAGGACAGACTTGCGATCAGGACAAAAACTGAGCTTGATGATGACATCATCAAGACTGTAATGCGTCCGCTATTCTGGTTCATAATCGTGATTGGTTTTGTTGTATTAACGGATCATCTGACTCGTACTTTTCCGGATCAGGTTGGCTGGGTCGATAAATATGCGAACGGAATCCTCTGGGTGATCGGAGCGACACTTATTACTGTCACAGCGATGAGGCTTGTGAATGTCTTCGGTATGTGGCTGACAAAGAATGTCGCCGAGAGAGCCGATGCACGGATGTATGCCGAGTTTCTTCCGCTGTTTAACAGGGCGCTTCGAATGGTAACGTTTGTTGTTGCATTGTTGATAATCCTCGATCATTTCAACATCGATGTCAAGGGGTTGCTGACGGTTCTTGGAGTCGGGTCTCTCGCTATTGCTCTCGCGGCGAAAGATACGATTGAGAATATGATCTCAGGATTTATCATAATGGTTGACAGACCATTCAGAGTCGGTGATCGAGTTACTCTTTCGTCCGGCGAGAGATGCGATGTCTATCATATAGGCCTCAGGTCAACCAGGTTCATCACTTTTGAGAATACACTTATCATTCTCCCAAATCGTGAACTTCTGACTTCAAAGATCGAGAACATCTCATATCCCGATTCGCAGATCCGCCTGAAAGTCAATATTGGCGTTGCATACGGCTCTGACATTGACAAAGTCCGTAACATTATTCTTCAGTGTGCGTCAGAGCACCCGAAGGTTCTCAAAACTCCGGAACCGAAAGTTCACCTTGTCGGACTCGGCGATTCGTCTGTCGATTTCTCGCTGAGAGGAAGGGCTGCGGCTATCACGGATCAATGGAGAACACAAAACGAACTTCGCGAAATGATCTATGAAAAACTCAACAAAGCCGACATCGAGATACCATTCCCACAGAGGACTGTCTGGCTGAAACAGGATAATGCCGTAGCATAGATATGCTTATTGTGATTGAGCATCCATGTAGATCACTTTACGGACAGATCCAGCCGTGAAATACGGCATACAGTCGCACTTGACCGGAAGTCGTTTTGCATCTGATGGCAGAATGTCCAGATATGTCTCAATCGGTATTTCCTGAGTAAGGAATCCGAGAACCTTGCGGTAGTAGTATTTCGATTTCGACAGAATATCCCTGCCGGTTTTACGGGGAAAATCGAAACTGCTGAATACTATGTAATCTATATCACCAATGCCGAGGCTGTCGAACAATGTCGTGCGCTCGACTTTGCATGAATCATCCTGCGCTCCGGGGCGAACACATGATTTAAAATATACATAGCAGGAGTCGAAGCCGTCACGGATTCGGATAGAATCAGCAGAATCAAGCTTGAACCATTTATCGAGTTTTCCCGCGAAATATCGTTTCCCTTTGAGATCGATTATATTCACCCACGCTTTGTCAATGAAGGGTTTTCCCCTGACCGTGTTAAGTTTCCGAGTAACTGTCGGATGAATAAGGACATCGTTTTTTCCGACATGGATAAACATGCTGTCAGGAAAGTCAAAAAGAAGGTGATTGACATCGGAGTATTCTCGCGGCCATGAATCGCCTTTCAGATCAGGGAGTGTCTTTGTGATGATAATCACTTCGGCTGAAACCAGGTTCGGAATGGTGAAGCCGAACAGCAGGAAAACTACAAATGCAAATATGCTTATCGTTTTCATGGCAAGTTA
>JAJRZO010000018.1 GCA_024275215.1 Candidatus Zixiibacteriota bacterium
AGCCGTGTAAGGGTTGCATTTCAGGGTGAACGAGGCGCATTCTCGGAGGTCGCCGCTCGACAGCTTTTGGGTGATGGCATCTCGGTAGTGGGCGCGGAGACGTTCGCATCAGTATTTGATCTTGTCGAATCACACAAAGCGTCGTTCGGAATAGTCCCGATAGAAAACTCGCTTATCGGATCAATCCACAAAAATTATGATCTTCTGCTTGAACGTGATCTGAGCGTAGTGGGCGAAACTCAGCTTCACATATCGCTCAGCTTGATTGCTCCAGGGGGAACAAGGTTTTCGCAAGTCTCCAGGGTATATTCCCACACGGCGGCGTTGGAACAATGCAGCGGATTTTTCGAAAAGAATCCTCAGATCGAACCTGTGTTGTATTATGATACCGGTGGCGCCGTCAAGATGCTTGCGGAAGAAAAACCTGAGAATGCTGCAGCGCTCGCGCAACCCTATGCCGCAGAAATCTACGGCCTTAAAATCCTGAAAAAATCGCTTGAAGATGAAAAGACGAATTTCACGCGATTTTTGCTGCTTGCACGAAAACCTGAGAAATTCAACGGTGAAGGGAAGACATCGATTGTGTTTTCGATGAAGAATCAGCCGGGAGTGCTGTTCAAAGTGCTTTCCGTATTTGCGCTGCGTGATATTGATTTGACCAAGATTGAATCTCGACCTGTCCGCAAGAAAGCATGGCAGTATTATTTCTATCTCGATTTCGAAGGGACGATTCAACAACAGGAAGTCCGCAACGCTCTCAAACACCTTGAAGAAATCACGCATTTTGTAAAAGTGCTGGGAAGCTATCCGAAATGGAAAGCAGAGTAATCCTGCGGGGCGAAATAATTCTCGGATTCCCGTAGGTCGAAACTGATCTTCACCCGATTTCGTGGACAGTTTATTAAGCATGTTTGTATTTTTCGTGCGCTGTCAGGAATCCTTTCCTGACAGCATCCGGTCATATTCTGTATTTCTGTGTGCGGCGAATGTCCAGAGGCTGTCTCAGAAGCTTTGATTTACACAAGCAGGGTACTGGCTTTGTCGCCCCCGCGAAGGCGGCGGGGGGGCATTTAACATCAACGCGTTCAATGGATTCCCGCCTACGGTCGGTGCCCCACCTATTAGGTGGGGTTACATATTTATATTTCATAACGAGAAACCCACCCAGAGGGTGGGGCACCCAACCATTGGTTTGTATTCAATCCCGTAACTCACGTCTACTTCTTCGTGCGCCGTCAGGAATCCTTTCCTGACGGTATCCGGTCATATTCTGTGCTTTCGTGCCCGGCAGATGACCCATCTGTCGAGCACACATGAGATTGATCTCATCAGCACGGCGGAGGACCGCTGTTGAAGATATACTGGATGAGATAGACAACATCATCTATGTCGATCAAACCGGAACAGTCAGCATCGCCCGATTCGAGCGGATCGGGTGCGGGACCACCTGAGAATATATACTGAATCAGATACACGACATCATCGATATCGACAGCGCCGGAACCATCAGCATCGCCGGGAACATACGTCGGCACCTCAACATAAACCGAGTCAATATCTGTCGTGACAATCTCGACGCCATCCGAGAATTCATAATAGTAATCATACCATCCGGTAGAATCGACTTCGACTGTCGCCTCGAACAAAGTGCCGTTGAGATAATCTTTCTCGCATGCCGTCATATCATGCAGGGTATTATCAATATAAGCGTGCCGCCACACAGCAGTGTTATTGTCGGGATCGGTAAATGTCACCTGTGCGAGAATAGCCCCGTTTCCATCATCGGATGCTCCCGCACCTGACAAAACCGGTGCGCTGTTCACCGAGTAATCGGTCATTTGTGATTCGGGAATAAAGGCCGCAATCTTGCCCCAGTCGTTCGTCACCAGTTCAGACGACAAGTTCTGAGTCGAGGTTATCGGCGCGAGAATAATATAACCGGATGGCGGCGGCCAGTCCGACCACTCCGGTTGCGATGTCAGATCAGAAATGTTGCATGACATACTCAGCGAGTTGCCGGAAATATCAGTCGAGACGCTTCCGATATTCGTCAGAGAACTATCGACAGGATCGAACCTGTACAATCCGGGTGACATGACAAACGGAACATTCACATAAATAAATGAAAACGCGATAGAATCCTCAACATCGGGATCGACAATCCCAACTGAGTAGAGATAGAAATCAAAACCGGAGCTTGTCGGGAAACCGCCGCCTGCGTTGTCGATACGAACGTAGAGCTTCTGATCGGAATAGCTGGCGTAGGCGTGAACAATATCGAGATGACTTCCGCCGCCGTCAACATCCCCGACAGGATCTTCACCCAGATCGGCTTGCAGATATGCAGGCACAGGGAAAACATCGCCGACATTCTTCGGTGACTGCGTGGCGATTACGGAATCACCTTCAGAACTGAAATACCATTCGAGCGAATCGGTCGAGGTCGAGTATTCGACAGTTGCGGAAAACGTGTAGAGCGAACAAGCCGTATATAATTCGTTCATATCTGTTTTATTCCACGATGTAGTCGATGGATCGCGATAGATGACAGAGTGGAAAAGAGTCGTATCCATAGCGATACTGTCCTTGATATCGACATCGAATTGAACACTGTCGGCTGCCGCCGATGTAAAAGCTGAGGCGTAGGGCTTATCCGAAGCCTGACCGAAAATCGCTGTTGAAAGCATTATTAACAGTGCGATTGCAAAACTGGTAACTCTTTTCATGTTCGCATTCTCCCTGATGTGTAATAATAAATGATATATCTAATATAATCCGGAGATGCGAATCCGCAACAGGAAGTTGCAGTATACAAAAAGATGAGTCGGCCCGGGTTGCACAGGCCGACTCCAGATCCAGTCCTAATCGCCCAGAAGATAGGGCTTGGTAGGGCAAGTGCAGAGGAATGTGCGTCAATATTATACCAATCCAGTCCCCGTTTGTCAAGCCAAATCACAACACAATATGTCTTTTATTAGAATTCCCCAAGGCAGACATCTATGCGGTTACAATGCAGTTGCTTATAGCGGACAGCCAATCCGAAAAGTGGGGTCAGAGGTGAGTTTCTGAGAGAGGAGACTCATAAACAGACCGACATCAGTGACAATACCGACAGCCTGAGCCGATCCGCGATCCGAGAGTTTTGTCACCACAGATGGATTGATATCGACTATTATCGTTTTTGTGCTCGATGGCAGCATATTACCGACTGCAATGGAATGAAGCATTGTCGAGAGCATCAGGACGACATCAATGCCGCGCAATGCCTCTGTGTATTTTTCCTGTGCCTGATTCATATCGGTGATCACTTCCGGCAGGGGACCATCATCACGAATTGAACCAGCAAGCACAAACGGCACTTTCTTCTTCACGCAGGCATACATGATGCCGGATGTGAGAATTCCCGATTCGACAGCATTCGCGATCGAGCCTGCCCTGTTGATATTGTTTATCGCTCTCATGTGGTTGCGATGACCTTCATCGACCGGCAGACCATTATCGACATGGATACCGAGCGATGTTCCAAAGAACGATTGCTCGATATCGTGAACCGCGAGCGCATTACCTGACAACAGCAGATTGATATAGCCTGATTCGATCAGGCTGCAAAGCGCATGAGATGATCCGGTATGTACGACGACAGGCCCAGCTACAATTGCAGTTTTGACATCAGGTGGAGCAATGATTTCCGCTACTCTTTCGACTGCCAACTCAACACGCCGCTCGGATGATGTCCCGTTAGTCATAAACGCGAAATCAGATCTTTGTCTGTCAGTGAACTGTGGTTGCACCCTGATACCATCGACCCCGCAGACAATTTTGTCACCCGCCTTGACATCTCTCAGCTTGCGGCAAACCGGACCGTCAGATTCAATAACAATCACGGCGTCCATTCGCTGGTTGCGAACAGTTACCCATTGACCATCAATGAATACTTTTGTCACATGGTTTGTTGTCGAGTAGAAATCATCAGGGACGACTTTATCGGCTTCAGCCTTATTGGTATTGACTTCTTTCGGAGAATCGAGATAACATCCGAGAACATTCAATCTTGGCAGCAATGCGGCAATAATATCGGGTTTGCCTGATATTTCGACCTTTGCGCGGGAGACATCAAGGTTTGTTTCGCCCATCTCGAATGATATGATTTTGAACTGTGCACCCGACTTTATGATTGTGTCGAGCACATCAGACATAATGCCCGAATCAACTATGTGCCCTTCAACAATGACTATTTCTTTTCTCACATAATTCTCCGATTCATATAGTAGCCGATCGAATTCGGCAGGTCGAAATCTTCTGATTATGTTATTTCATATCGGCATCTTTTCCCGAAGCATAATATATGCTGTAGCTGTTACAAATTATCATCGCAGGAGTCGGGCGCTCCTGCGCTACTTCACTGGAATACACTGTGATAGCAGAAAAAAGGCAGGATCTACAACAATGATCCTGCCCTGAATTGTTGCGGTTTAGTATGCGAGGACGTTTACAGTGGCCTTGATAGTCGTCGCATTAGTTGTGGCTGTAATTCCAGATTGCGTGTCGCTCGGGTTTCCATAAGTTGCGCATACTTCAATGCTCCAATGACGTGCAAATTCGTAGCCGAATCCGCCTCCGATTCCGAAACCTGTCCATGTGTCGGAATTACTTTCAAAAGGTGCTGCCCATGTTGAAAGCCCAATAACACCTGTAAAGAAAAATGATGGAGCTACTGGCTGGAGATAATATGTAACTCCCAAACCACCAATGCCATGAGCTATTGTTACACTGCTACCGAGTGCGTTGTCCAGACTAAACCATGAGACCTTACTTACATAATATATCTGTAAGAATCCATTCGGAGCATACCCGATACGAAAGTCAGTCTGAACTCCAAATTTGCTCTCCCTGTCAGAGGTCAGGCTCTGCCGATATGCTTCTATTGTCTGAGTATACGATGTTACGCCGGTTCCAAGACCGGCTCCCAGAATGAATCCCTTCCGTCTCCCATCGAAAGCATCCGCATCCGAAATCAACCCGAGTATCATCAAAGCGATTACCAGGACAACTGTAAATCTGAAAGACATTCTTCCTCCTTGCAGTAACTTGCGCACCAAAAAATCCAATTGTATTTCGATAATACCTGTTGGTGTCAGGCATGTCAAGGTCATTGGCTATTTATCCAGTATTGTAATATAGAAAGAAAACAGACTTCCTCGACACGCGCCATCGGGGTCGACAAAAAAACCAGGCACTTTGCTCATACACATAACTCATTGTTTAACAGGACCTTGGTGAGCATCTCTATGTTTCACAGGCAAATTATTGGGGAATATAACATCGTTGTCGATAATAGACTCAGTATGCGCATTTACCGATTCAGGAGATATATCCTTTTGGAACTGTAGAAGCTTGAGTTATGATGCGAATATAATTGTGTTGCATATTGACAGATAGAATGTCGCTGTTGCTTAATCGAGAGAGAATTCTGCCGAATCAGTCGATAGAAGTTGTATTGTCTATTATGAGAGACATTCGGATCCGGAACAGTGCAACGCGAGCGGGAAAAAATGCTTGACAATCGTTCGGTGAAATGCTATCCTATTAGCGAATATTAGGTTAGTAAGCCAAGTTGACGTTCCTATCTGTTACTGTTCTTGCTTGCTAAGGAGAACCTTAGTCAGGCGGTTGGCTCGTGGAATATGGTAATCCTGCCCGGTTTGCCGGCGAATCAATTTGACTGAGTTGTTACTCCGGATGATGCTCGACAGAATTTGTACACGTAAGATTTTATTAAGAAAACAAACAGGAGTTTTGGACCTCTAAGTTGTGGAAGGAGGGATATTACTGGACAAATCTAATTGTGCAGGATTCCCTGCATCTGTTAGTTGTTGGTTCGTTAATGTGTCGATTTGTTTTGTCGTGTATGAACACGGCGAAGCCCAAAGCAATCGTATTGAGAGGAGCGAGAAATGCCGAGAAAGACTTTGATTCTTTTTGTTCTCTCAGCCTTCATTGTGACTTTGACCGTCACTTCTGCTCTTGCGGGAGTCAGTTCGGCGGTGAAGAAAAACAAAATAGTTACAGGCCTCGAAGAGAGCAACGGAGAGTATGTTAATACCCCCCACTACAGCCCATCAGCTTCACCCGGCCTTACGATGGGTTATACATGGTATGATTACCAGGCCAATGGTACTCCCGGTCGTCAGGTATCTCTGATGCCCGGAAGCAGTTACCTGCATTTTGTCTGGATGAAGGGTCACTCACCGACGTCTGATACTGCGCGAAAAATCGCTTACAACGTACGTAACCTGACTGTAGGTGCGTGGGTGCATGGCTCAGGAGCCGCAGGCGGTAAGATTTACCCGCAGGGTGATATCAACGAAATCGGTGGTTACACGAGTTGTGATGTCAGGTCGGATGGCGCAGTAGTCATTGCTTTCCATGGTGGACCTGATGCGGACAACTATGGCACACGCGCAGGATACGACGCAGGCGCGCCGAATGGTTTCATTACGTTTGGGCAGGCCCCAAAACCTCCGAACTGCGAAGATATTGTAACCGGTAAATTTGAACTCGACAGCAAGTACATCTGGCCTGTCGTCGACTGGTCGGACTCGGCAGGGACAAGCATTATTCAGGTCGTTTCTCTTGAGTCTCCCCCTTCATCGGCCTCGGCGGGTGAGATCCAGTCTGTGATCTACTACCGTCAGGAAGCCAATGGTTCATGGGGTTGTGGTCGCTTCATTGACTCGGTCTATAATGTTTCTCCGTTGATCAGGGTTGATCCTACGGACAACGCGCATGTGATTATTGCCTACTTGAAGCCCGTCTACTATGAAAACGATCCTAATGATCCATGCGGTCTGACACAGTGGGACAATGATGTTGTCTATGTTGAGTCCTTCGACTATGGTAAGACCTGGACGAATTTCGTCAATGTGACTGATTACAGTCAGGGTGGAACGGTTGACATCAGCACATTGCCCAACGGGCTTGCTTACACAGACCTGACAGCAATGTTCGACACAAATGGTAAGCTTCACATCGTATGGAACACGGCGCTTCGCGATGTTGCAGCCGGCGAAGGTTGTTCTCCTGACGCCTCGAGATCCAGAATTTGGCACTGGGATGATGGTCCGTCAGGTTGCATAACTATCGTCTATGACGCCTCGACACCCGGCAAAGACAACAACCCAGGCGTCTGGAACTTGTCAGCTTCCAAGCCGAATATTTCGGAATGTAACGGCAAGTTCTATGTTTCATTCACCAGATTCGGCGCCGATGCAAGTGGAGATTATAACCTTGATAACTCCGCTGGTGGTTTTGCGAATGGTGAAATCTTCCTGACAGCTTCTACGAGTGACGGTGTGACATGGGGTGAGGCGATCAACCTTACCAACTCGCCTTCACCAGATTGTGAAGCCGGGGATTGCGACAGTGATCACTGGCCGACAATGGCTATCTATTCATCCGATTCGGTACACATCGAGTATGTCAATGATAAGGATGCCGGTGGCTGGGCTGGTGGCGCTCAGGCTGAGGGTGTTGGAACCGATAACCCGGTCAACTACCTCGCATATGATTGCTTCACACCAGCGGGTTACTGTAATGTTGGCTTCACACCGAACTCAATTGGCTACCCGATGTGGATTGCGCCGAATGACGGATCGACTGGTTGTACTGGTGATATAGACACAACATTCACCATTTCATTGGTGAACGTCGGTAACCAGAACACAACCTATACCATAACTGAAAGCTCTGATCCTGACAACATTATCGCTGGTATCACCAATTCCTCGGCAAGTTTGCCTGCAGGTTGTGGTAATACTGCTGAAGCCGTTGTCACTCTTGGTCCTGTCGCAAGTGAAGGCGTATACAACGCTGAGATCAGCATTGATGCGTGCGGCACTACTATCGGTACTATTCCGATACAGTTGTTTGTCTACTGCGACTTCTTTGTTCCCGAGTCCCAGACTCTCTCGACCAGTTGCTGGTCTATCGGCGTCTGGAACACTCCGAGAGCAGGGCTTGCTCAGAGGGATGACCAGGGCAACATGTACTGGTTCACTCTTGATGATTACTTCATGTATGATGAAGGTCTGATCGTTACATACGCAAATGATGTTTCAAACACTACATTCTCTATGTTTGACGGATCTGATTCAGAACGTGAGTTCCGCGCTCTCAGTCCTCTGACAGTGACAGAGGTAACCGGTGAGTATACATATGCTACTGGTGAATTTGCTACTCAGGATACCGCGATTACCGGCGTATCCGAATACTGGATTCCGAGTCATCCTGACACTTGCGTAATGATCGAGCGTTTCAAAATCTGCAATAACTCTGATGCGGCGATCACGATTCACCTTGGTGAAGGCATCGACTGGGATATTCCGGACGGTGGTAAGGATCACGGTGGAATCGACGAGAGCAGGAATATGATCTACCAGTACAGCGGCGAACCAGGTAGTGAGAGTAACTACGGCGGCGCTTCGATATGCACCAATATCCCCGGCGCTGCAATCATGCAGAACGATGAATGGGTATATCCGAACAGTGGATACACTCCCGACAGTATCGGTGATTTCCTCGCCACTCACACTGGTTGGGTGAACTGGGAAAATACCGACCCGGATTCTGCAGAAGATCTGAGTTGTACGTATGTGATTGCTCAGAATCTCACTCTTGAGGTAGATTCCTGTTACTTCTATTGCAAGGTCAAAGCCTCGACAACCGGCGGCCTGACTGAGCTTCAGGCCCTGATCGACAAGGGCAAGGCGTGGATCACAGATCACGGCATTGAATGCGGTGGCGGTGGCGGTCCATCCTGCCTGCCTGGCGATGCCGACGGTTCTGGCGGCGTCGATATCGATGATGTGGTATATTTGATTAACTACATCTTTGGTGGCGGACCTGAGCCTGTCGAGGACGTCTGTTGCGGTGATGCTGATGGTTCCGGCGCTGTCGACATCGATGATGTTGTATATCTGATCAACTACATCTTCGGTGGCGGACCAGCCCCTGTTGATGTCTGCTAACTGATTTAGAATCAGATCAACAGAGGAATACATCTGAAGGGAGCGGCTATAACAGGCCGCTCCCTTTCTTTTGTCTGCATCTCGCAATATAAGTGATGAGAATTGATACTTGTCTGTGTGCCCTAATAAGAGTCTGGCAAAGAACTAATCACATCTTTCCTCACGAGCTTGCGAGGGCTGCGATCATGTGCATTCTGTGCTTGTATGTACTGGTACAATAAGATTATTTCACGGAGACTCAGCCACTATGTGCACGACCTAATTGAAGGTGAGGTATGTGTCGCAGACGGATTCTCGGATGCTATATCTGAAGACAACGACAGTAGAAAGGAATCCCCCTTTTCCTTACAACTGACGCGAGTTTAGTAGCTCGCCAAACCACAAATATGCTGGATTTTTCTATCAAAAATATCACTTTTTGTTTGACAAATAATGATACACTGGTATATTGTCAGTGCTTCATTCCTCATTTACCTTACCAATGCCCAATCCCCAGGGCGAATAGGACTGGATCTGGGGTCGGCTTGCTTCTCGCAATGACCGGCCCCATCTAATTCCTATATAAGAGAAAAACTCCCTTCACTCTGGTTGCCTTCATACACAGCACAGGGGTATTCCAAGAAAAGACATATACGCCTCAAGTCTTTTAATGCCAACTACTTTGCCTGACAGGCGACATAAGAGAAGAAGCTATCAGCGCGAATCATGTGCTACGACAACAACCTCTAACGTATTCTTTAGCAGTCACCCCACTGCTTTAATTTACAATAAAACAGATGGGAAATCTATGTCAAGGGGATCAAATAGGGCAAGAGTTGCCACTAAATGAGTATAATAAATACTTATTTACGTTTTAAGTTTTTAAGATCCAAGGACTTCAGATATGTGGCCAGATTAGTCTTTGTTCCGCTTAGTTCAAGTTTGCGGCGAATCTGTTGTCTGAACTTGTTGACTGTAAGAACTGAAATGTTAAGGACTTCAGCAATTTGGGAAGTATTCTTTCCAGTTCTAATCATTTCGCAGACTTGCATCTCCCTGCGAGTCAGTTGAGAAAACCTGGATTCGAGAGTTCTCAGATAAGGCGAGGTAAGATCACTCAGTATTGACTTAAGCATCGTAGTATAAATTTCAGCCGATTCACCAAGTTTCTTTCTCATCTCCTTCAATAGTGGATAGACCATTCGTGTCATATTAGCGTGGATTTCACGCCCTGTTTCCTTGCGTTCTTCCTCGATATGTCCAAGAACTTCACGCAGCGCGATATTTGTCTCCAGAAGTTGCTTCTGCTCCTTTTGAAGGTCGGCGTAAGCTCGTCGCAGCTCCTGTTCGAACCTTTTCCTTTCGGTGATGTCGACCACTATTCCACGAATACCGTATACCGATCCGCCTCGTTGTATGGGGCTCGAATAAATCATCACAGGAACCTTGCTGCCATCCTTGCGAACGAGATCATATTCTCTTTCCACATTGATTCTTTCATCCATAGTTTCGCGAACTCTTGCCATCACTGTTTCGTGTTCCCCGGGATCAAAGAGATCAAGAACATGCAACCCTCTTATGAGATCATCACTGGTGTAGCCGGTGAGTTTCAGTGCCTGTCTATTCGCAAATGTGAAGCGACCTTCACGATCAGCTTCGTACACGGTCAGGGGCAGCAGGTCTGCAAGTTCTCGGAATCTCTCTTCACTCTCTTTCAGCATTTGGGCGGCAATTTTCATTTCGGTCACATCTCTGCTGATAATCATGACTGACTGTTCGTCCCCGTTACATTCGAGAGGAACGACTCTTGACTCCCACCAGGCTGATCTTGGACCATCAGCGCCGTCAGCAAGGATTTCGTAGATTCCCGGTTCCCCGGTACTCAGGACAGACTCAAGCGTTTTCTTCACCACATCGTGGTAGTCTTTGTGGATATAATCATAAATCTTTGTGCCGATAGCCTTGTCAACTATATCATATTTAAGTAAAGTACGGTTGAGAGACAAAACAGTGCCATCCGGAGCTACAGTTGTTATGATATCCGGTATATTTGCCAATAGTGAGCGCCATTCTTCTTCTCTATCCTTGAGGGCGCTTTTAACCTCAACAAGCTTGCTCATATCCCTTGCGATTCCGAGAACAGCGACAATATCTCCTGACTTGACTCTGATAGGAGCGAGACTTGTACTGTATGGAACCTTGTGATTTAACAACTCGGGCTCAGAATCATCTGTAATCGACTCCCCCGTGTCGAACACTTTTCTGATAGAGTTCATGTGTGTGTCTGCTACAGCTTGCGGGAACACATCCCACATTGTTTTACCCACAAAGTCGCAGACCTCACCACCCAGCCGTTCAGCGGCGATTTTGTTCATAAACAGAAAATGCCCATCGCGGTCAACCATGAAGATCGCTTCCAGGGTACTTTCTGCAAGTATTCGATACTGTTGATGGTCATCGATCAGTGCAATCTGTAATTGTCCTGGATCGTCTGTGAAATCCGAACTCAGGTCTTCATGTTCCACGACCTGCATTTCCACAATACTGTGAGAATCGACTTTTTCACCAGTCGATGAAATAATTCTGAAACCCAGTTTTCTTCCAGTCTTATCAATTTGCCTGAGTTCGGAGAGGCTTTTTCCTGACAGCTCATTTTTGGAACAGGCAATCAACTTTTCCGCGGCAGCATTGCAATTGATAATTGTGTTGTCATTGTCGACAACCAGCAAAGCTCTGTAGCTTAACTCAAACAACCGTTTATAATCGACTTCAGGATCAGTCATGCAGACATCATCCTCCCGGTCAAAATACAATCACAAAACCAATGCTGTACTCTCACGCAGGACCCCGCAGTTCTGCGAGATTTTGTTCGATTGAAGCATAGGCATTGTGGTTATGTATCGATTCGAAGTTCTCGGCTTCCACTGAATACCAATCGATTCTGTTATCATTTGATATTCTGGATGCGACATTCCGAACTATATCCTCAACAAATGTCGGGTTGTCATAAGCATGCTCTGTTATGAACTTCTCGTCTTCGCGTTTGAGATGAGTGTAAATGTCATGCGAACCGGATTTCTCTACAATTCCGATTAACTCCTCGAGCCAGACGAATTTATTCGTCAGCGCAGAAAGGGTAACAATTGACCTCTGGTTATGCGCTCCCCTGTCTGCAATCTCTTTGGAACATGGGCAGACCGATGTCAACGGAACCCGCACGGTGAGAGTCGACAGGAGCTTCGAATCACTGCCGAGCGAAGTTGCAATAGTGCATCTGTAGTGCATCAAACCTTCGGAACCGGTGACTGGCGCAGCTTTCATGATGAAATACGGAAATGTCATTTCGAGATGCGCAGTATCGGCAGATAGTTGTTTTCTTGTAAAGCTAAGAATCCGATCGATCTTTCTTGGGTCAATTTCAGAACGGTATCTGTTCAGAATCTCTACGAAACGCGACATATGCGTACCCTTGAATTTCCGGGGAAGATCGACGTAGAAGTTTATCTCGGCAGTTGTCTGCTGAGTTTCGTTCCGCATGTCTCGCAGCACAATCGGATAAATGAGATTCTTGATGCCGACTCTGTCGATGTCGATATTTCTTGGATCAGGTGTTTCTCTTATATCAATCATTTTTACATACGCCTTTTCATTGAGTCGTGACTGTACATATAAATTAGCATGTCTGAGCATGCAATGCAACAGTTCCGAAGCTTTTTGCTGTCTTTGTTGACGGTGCACAGAAACGGCGTACAACGGTACTCAAGAATCCCTGACTGTGTACAAAATCATGAGGATACACCAATTTACACATTTGTACGGACAT
>JAJRZO010000349.1 GCA_024275215.1 Candidatus Zixiibacteriota bacterium
AATTTCAATGTCAGCCGATCCTCAGTATTGATATTATCAAGAGTGACCGGCAGCTTTATCGTGTTGCCATTGTTTTCAAACCTGATTGTTGCAGCGAGATGCTGCTCTGAATCAGTCGCTGTTGTAACCGGACTCTCTTTCGATTCCGAAGTTCCTGCAATGATGATGTCAGCCGTTATCGGTTCAAGAGCATGCTTGATTTCGTCACGACTTGTTATTCTCTCAGCGGATCCTGAATTGTCAAACTGTATTTCAATCGGAAGTACCGTCAATACTGACTGGTTTGAATGAACAGTCGTCTCAGCGACCTGAGTAATCTGCTGCGTTTCTCCATCTGCATCGATGAGAGATTCCGGAGTAGCAATCAATCCGTTTGTCTCATCTTGATCATTTTCAACAGCAAGTTCCGCGGAAACCTGTTCTACAAGGTTTGCGAACATACTTTTATTCTCTGGCCTACCTGTGCTAATGTCATCTGCAAGCGTCTGCTCCGGAATAAGCTGCGAAACTTCTTCAGCCTGGAACACAATGGGTTCACCATTGAGAACTTCTGTGATATTAACGTTTCGCAGAGTATTTGCAGGTTCGGCATCTTCCGATTCGACTTCAATCGCAGGCATATCCTGAACTGGAATGTTCGGTCTATCTGATGGCAACATGGAAGCAATGAGTTCCCCGAAATCGACAGCAGCAGGCGTTTCAGCCTGTGGATCCTGTGCTACAGGAAGCTGACCGTTAGCCTGAGTGGGGGCTCCCATGCCTAATATGAATGTCATCAGGTCGTTCATGGAATCTTAGTTTCCTTCAGCGAGATTGATCATGTGCAATGTGATCCGTGCAGCACGATCAGCAGGCATCTCAGCGAAAACTTTCGATGCGTTCTGTTTTTTCATTTTCATCAGGATCATTCCGACCTGATCATCTGTCATATTCTTCATGATCTCTGCAACCTTTTCCGGCTTCATGGAATCGAACAACTTTGACATCTGCGAAGTGTTGGCATCCTCGATATTCTTGCGCTGTTCAAGAAGTTTCATTGTTTCATATCTGAGTTCTTCAGCCTCTGTACGCGCAATCTCAAGTTTGCGACGTTCGCTTTCGATCTCCAGTTTCTGTTTTTCGTACCATGCCATTTGAGCAATAGAATCTTCGACAGAAAGAGTGTCGCCACCTTCCGCCTGATCCGGGTTATCGGGATCAACGATGGCATCAACATCATCGTAATATGATTTGTCGAACCCGGCGTACGAATCAGGATTGTCGGATTGTTCATGTGATGAATCTGTCGCTGTCGCCTCACCCCCGGACTGCTGGCTGGGGGCCTGGGTTACATTCGATGACGAGAACACTCCCATTGAGATTGAGAATACCGCGACACCTATCACAAATACGAGTATGCCAATTGCACCGACGAGCATCGGCAATTTCGACTTTTCGGCTTTCCCTGATGGAGCTGCCTGCTTAGTATCTTCTGTTTTTGTCTCTTTTTCATCAGCCATTGACTTAGCCTTTCAAGCGTACTACAGTACTATTTCTCCGGCACTGTTCTTTGCAACAGGCATGCCAACACATCAAGCGTGCCGAACAGGCGCAGTATCCCATTGTACCAGCGATAGTTACAGCGCACATCACGACCACTGCAATGACTGACACTGTGGCAACGCAGGGAAAATTGTTCCTGTGCGCCGGAGATTACTGCTTAGCTTGTCTTAAGGATTTCAAAATGAACGAAATAAAAAAACGGGCGGTGAATCCACCGCCCGTTGATATTGACAGCAATAGCTGATCTATTCAGTCTTTTCCTCTTCATCCGGAGAAGTGGTCTCTTCACCAGCCTGTTCCGAAGCATCTACTTTGGGTTCACTTTCAACTTCGGGTTCAGATTCAGGCTTGGCTTCAACATCAGCAGCGTCCGATGAATCGGTTTTTTCCGCCTCAGGCTGAGTTTCCGCAGGTTGTTCTGCAACTTGTTCCGCAGCAGCTTCCGTCGGAGTCTCCGAAGAAACCTCTGTCGGAATGCCCGCGCCTGCAGCTTCACCCAGCGTCATACCACGAGTTTCGTGCTTGGAGAGATACTGTTCAAGTTCGGTTCGTTCACGTTTCTTGTAGTACGCATCAACCGACAGAACGATTTTCCTCCCCGGCTGATCAAATTCGATCACCTGAAGCGGAAGCTCATCGTTAATCTGGAAAGCGTCACTCGGTTTCTCAAGATCGGGCTTTCCAAGTTGATTAGCTGGAACAAATCCCTCGACACCACCCGGCAGATCGACGATAACGCCTCTGTCAAGCAACCGAATAATCGTACCGAGTGCTTCCGATCCAACCGCATAATTTTTGGAAAGCTGCGGCCATGGATCTTCGGTAAGTTGTTTGTATCCGAGAGAAATCCTGCGATTATCTCTGTCAACTCTGAGCACTACGACCTCAGCGATGTCGCCTTTCTTCATCACCTCAGACGGATGCTGAATCCGCTTCGTCCATGACATGTCAGAGATGTGAACGAGACCGTCAATGCCCGATTCGAGTTCGACAAACGCGCCGAATGTTGTCAAATTGCGTACCCGTCCCTTGATTCTCGCACCCGCCGGATATTTCTCATTCAGCGTTTGCCAGGGGTCAGGCTCCATCTGCTTGATGCCGAGCGAAATCTTTTCATTCTCTTTGTCTACCGACAGTACGACTGCCTCGATTTCTTCGCCAACCTGCATCAACTTAGACGGATGTTTAATATGTTGTGTCCAGGACATCTCCGAAATATGGATCAGTCCTTCTATACCTCTTTCCAACTCAACAAAAGCGCCGTAGTCAGTCAGGGAAACCACCGTACCCTTGACACGTTTGCCGACGGGATATTTCTCTTCGATATTCTCCCACGGATAAGGCGTCAGTTGCTTTAGACCGAGAGAGATACGTCCCGTCTCCTTGTCAAAATCAAGAATCTTGACATTGATAGTCTCTCCGAGCGAGACCATCTCAGACGGATGCGAGACCCGCCCCCAGGACATATCAGTGATATGAAGCAAACCATCGACACCACCGAGATCAATGAAAATGCCGAAGTCTGTGATATTCTTGACCACACCTTCACGCACCTGTCCGACTTCGATTTCCTTGAGTAGCTTCTGGCGAAGTTCCTCACGTTCAACTTCGAGAACCACTCTTCTGGAAACGACGATATTGCGGCGATTCTTGTTGAGCTTGATAATCTTGACATCCATTTGCTGGCCGATCAGCTCATCGAAATTCGGCACCTGCCGAAGGGCTATCTGAGAACCCGGCAGGAAAGCATCGACTCCGAACAGATCAACAACGATACCGCCTTTGATCCGACGAACGAGTCTGCCCGGAACAAGACTTCCTGACTCGTGCGCGATTCGAATATTATCCCACACTCTCAGGAAATCTGCCTTTTGTTTCGATAACACTAACTGACCATTTTGATCCTCAACCGCTTCGAGAAAGACATCAATGGTATCACCGACCTTGATTTGCCCAACTTCGGAAAATTCCGACATCGGAATAATGCCTTCCGACTTGAAACCGACATCAACAATGACATCGTCACGGGAAACACCAAGGACAGTTCCCTGCACGATTTCACCCTCTTTGAGATCACTCAGGGTTTCATCGTACATTTCGAGCAACTCCGCAAATTCGGCTTCGGAGTATTCGTCCCGATCGAGATCAGTAAGCTTGATCGATTCAACAAACTCCGGCTCTCCGGCAGTTGCAACCGGCACCCTGCTTTTCTCCGCGGCCTTTTCCAGGACGCGGCGTCTGCGTGAGGTTTCGGCTGTTGCGATTTGCTTCGCATGCTCGGTGACCAGTGTTTTCGCCTTTTTTTCGGCCTTGCTTACTTTCTCTTTCTTTTCAGCGGTCTTGGTCTTTTTGGACCTGGGCTTGTCAGCCTGCAGGCTCTCCTGTCTGGCATCACCTCCTGACTTTGCAGTAGCATCGACCTGGTTTTCATCAAATTCTGTCATTTCGGACTAAGTCCTCCTTAATACTTTCATTCTGCCACGAAGGCTATAGACGAGCTATATAGTCTTTTCGAACGACGATGTCAAACGCTTTTGTGCACATATCATGCGGTATTTCGTACTCTGATCATTCAGGATTGTCGAACTGGTCGAGCAACTCCCCGATGCGTCGCATAATCTCAGCCGTGAATTGAGTCAGCCTCTCTTTCTCTGACTGATTCGAGTCAAACTCCGATGGATATATCGGCTTTCCATAGAGGACTTCCACTCTGTCAGCAGAAAAGAGAACCTGTTTGATGCGATTGGAATTCCTGATACAGGCCGGAATAACAGGCACACCCGCTTCGATAGAAACTTTTGCAGCACCGGTCTTGCCCGCCTTGAGCTTTCCATCTTTCGAGCGTGTTCCCTCAGGGAAAAGCACAAGGATTTCTCCTCGCTTTGCAATTTCAATCGCCTTAAGATATGACGCACGATCAAACCTGCCACGTCTGACAGGGATAGTATTCAAATTGCTTATGAGTAACGGGGAATACCATTTACCGAACAATTCTTTCTTCGCAAGAAAGTAGACCTCTCTTTTTGTACCGGAACCAACGATAGGCGGGTCAAAATACGAAATGTGATTGGATGCTATGACAGCACCGCCAGAGGAAGGTATATTCTCGCTGCCGCTGTGCTTCCAGCCGAGGAATACTTTTGCAATTACTTTGACAAGGAATCGGCAAGACCGAAAATAAAGATTCACTCTCCCGACTCCTCAAGTTTTTTTCTGTACAATTCTATGACTTTCTCGGCTTGTCCATCGATCGTCAGATGAGTCGTATCCAGTTCGATAGAGTCAGCCGTCCGCGTCAGAGGACTTGCGCTCCGTGATGAATCGAAACTGTCGCGCCTTTCAATATCAGCGATCTGCTCTTCCAGCGTTGTATTTCTGTCGAGCTTCTCGAAATCTTTCACACGTCGTTTTGCTCGCTCCGAGACATCGGCGACAAGATATATTTTCAGGAAAGCATCAGGAAAAACCACACTCGTAGTATCACGCCCCTCTGTAACAAGATTTGACTTCTCTGCATATTCCTGCTGTCTCTTCACCAGGACAGCACGCACACCCGCATGCGCAGAGACTTCGGACACGGCAGCGGTCACTTCCGGCGTACGTATGGCATCAGTGACATCCTCACCATCAACAAATGTCTTCTGGATTCCATCTTCATGCCTGAACTCGATATTGATACGCTCTGCAAGTTTAGTCAAGGCATCACCATCCGACAGAGGAACCCCATGCCTGAGCGCCATCAATGTAACACTTCGGTACATCGCGCCGGTATCCAGGTAGACGAAACCGAGTTTATCAGCCACAAGACGCGCTGTCGTGGATTTACCGGAACCGGCAGGACCATCAATTGCAATAACTCTATTACTCATGTTATCATATCCATTCTCAAAAACTTCATATATGAATATGCAGTGAAAGCAAAAGGCAAGAGGGAAATCAGTCGAGACCTACTTTTCTCTTGAGTTTGTCGATTTCTTTTCTGCTGAGGAATCGCCAGGTGCCTGATCTCATACCATCGCAGGAAAGGTCAGCGAATTTGGTTCGACGAAGAGTCAGGACGGGAAATCCGAGAGTTTTGCACATCCTTTTGACCTCTCTTTTGCGTCCCTCAGTCAGTTCGAGTATGAGCGTCGATGATTTCGCCTGCGAACTCACAAGCTTGGCTTTGGCAGTTGCGACAAAACCATCTTCAAGCTGCACACCTTCTTCAAATCTCGCCACCAGTTCTACAGGAAATTGTCCTTTCACCGTAACCTGATAGACTTTTCGTATTCCAAACTTAGGATGCGTCAGCCTGTATGCCAGTTCACCATCATCCGTGAAAAGCAACACCCCCTCGGAATCGAGATCGAGTCTGCCGACAGGATAGACCCGTTGACCGACATTCTTAATCAGCGTCGTGACCGTCTTGCGACCGAATTCATCCTTCAGGCTCGTAACATAGCCCTTCGGTTTGTTCAGGAGAATATAGACCGGCTCCGGAGGCAGGCTGACAGGTTTGCCGTCAACCTGAACCTGATCACACATATCGTCAATGATTGTTCCAAGCTCTGAGACTTTGGTGCCATTGACAGTAACTCTGCCCTGCTCAATCAATTTGTCGGCGTGGCGTCTTGAAGCTACGCCACATTTGGACAAATACTTGTTCAGTCTCATCATATCTTACCGATCTCGACTTCAATGGTATACACTATTTCAGATCGGTTCATTCAAATGAATTCTTATCAGATTGTGCGTGAATCTCAGAGTGTTCAGGGGTTTCCGTCTCGTTCTCACTCTCAAGCTGCATTTCCACCTGATTCTCAAATCCTGTGTCATCCTCGGGAAGAACCAGTTCATCCAGCTTTGGAAGTTCATCGAGTGTATTCAGTCCGAAATATTCAAGGAACCTGTTAGTAGTGCCATAGAGCAATGGCCGTCCGACTTTCTGTGACCGCCCAACGATAGCTGCAAGTTTTCTTTCCAGCAGAGATGCCAGCACACCATCGGAGTTGACACCCCGTACATGTTCGATATCAGCTCTTGATACCGGCTGTTTATAAGCAATTACTGCAAGCGTTTCCAGCGCAGCTTGTGACAAGCGTCTTTCTCTCTGCTTCTTCAGGAATCCTTCAACAGCTCTTGTGTATGTCGGCATAAGGTACAACTGATAGCCGCCGGCGATTTCGCGTATCCTGAACGACCGCCCCGATTCTGCGAGGCTGTCATTGAGTTTCTGCACAAGCTCCGGCAAATCGGTTTTCGCCGATTTGCCGAGAAACTGAATGATCCTTTTGGGAGGCATTGGGTGTTCAGCAGCGAACAACAGCGCTTCGAGCAGAATCAGTCGCTCATCCTGCTGCATGATCTCAGCCATTAGGCATCTCCCTGATATATAATCTGATTCCGCCGAATTCCGCAGACTGTCGGGCGAATATCCTGTTCTGCCTGACCAGTTCGAGCACTGCCATGAATGTCGCTATAAGAAGCAGCCTGAACGGACGCTCGGAGAAAACATCCTAGAATTCGATTCCGTCGGCATTCCTGAGCATGTTGAGAATATGTTCCATCTGCTCCTCGACATTGACATCTTCGCGTTTCACATGATGCTGTGCCTCACGGCTGTAATCCTCCATGACCTTCTTGAAAGCCGTGAGCAGATCAAACACAGTCGCTTCGAGAACAAACGCATCTGCCGGGCTCGTATCGATGATGCTGAAGTCAGATCGCTTGAGTATATCCCGTTCCTTGGTTTCGCGGGCATGAAGAATCCCGGAGGCTTCCTTGAACTTCTTGTATTCGAGCAACGCGAGAATCAATTCCTCACGAGGATCCTCTTCATAATCATCCTTCTGGCGAGGCAACAATAGTTTTGCTTTCACTCTGATGAGAGTAGCAGCCATCATAATGAATTCACCAGCAACATCAAGGTCCAGCATGCGCATCAAGTCGATATATTCAAGATACTGGCTCGTAATTTTCGCGATAGGAATATCATAAATGTCGATTTCATTCTGGCGAATCAGGTAGAGCAACAGGTCAAGCGGTCCTTCGAATTTCTCCAGATGGACAGAATACGAGACTGATTCCTCGCCGGACATTGGGTCGATCGCAAACAGTTCCTCACGAGTCATAAGTCATCCTCATCGCGGTTCGAACAATATCCATAGTTTCAACAGCTCGTTTCCTCGCCCGGTTTGCGCCGTCTTTCAGCACATCCCAGACCTCGTCAGGATGAGCAATAAGATCGTTACGCTTCTCGCGAATCGGAGTAAGTGCGTTGTTGATCGATTCAGTGAGATGCTTCTTACACGCTACGCAGCCGAGTTCGCCTGAGCGGCATGTTTCCGCAATTTCATCGAGACCCTGGTTTGTATAGACTTTGTGCAATGCGTACACAGGACACGTCTCAGGATGCCCAGGATCGCCCATCCGAAGTTTCTCAGGATCGGTAAACATCGTTTTGATCTTTCCGGCGGTTTCCTCGGCGGTATCCGCAAGAGCTATGATGTTGTCATACGATTTACTCATCTTGCGACCATCGGTGCCGGGCACATCGGCGAACTTCGTTAGCTTCGCCTGAGGTTCAGGGAAAACATTCCCATAGAATCCGTTGAATCTGCGCGCGACTTCCCGGGTCAATTCAATATGTGGCAACTGGTCTTTGCCGACAGGAACGAAGTCAGCCCTATAAACCAGGATATCAGCAGCCTGCAACAAAGGATAACCGAGAAAACCGTACGAATCCAGGCCAAGCGACTGAGACTTCTCTTTATATGACGGCACTCGTTCCAGCCAGGGAATCGGTATGATCATACTGAACAGAAGATGCAGCTCCGCATGTTCTTTGACATGCGACTGGATGAATATCGCGCATTTTTTCCCATCGAGGCCGGACGCAAGGAAATCGACTGCCATTTCGAAGATCCGATTTTTCAGTTCGGTCGTGTCATCGAAATCGGATGTCAGCGCATGCCAGTCAACAATGCACAAGTACATGTCGAAATCATCCTGAAGGCTGACCCAGTTCTTGAGGGCGCCTTCATAGTTTCCGAGATGCAGATTGCCGGTCGGCTGCATGCCGCTCAAGATTATCTTTTTGGACATAGAGTTCAATTCTCCCCAAGAAACAGATACGGCCTCCAGCGTTTGTCGCTCACTCCGACAAAATGCTGAATGAACATGATATGATTCGGTCGCCGTGGTTTCCGTAATAGTTTCATTCCAGCCTGTTCAGGTGTCCTGTTGCCCTTCTTGTTATTACATTTCAGACAGGCACAAACAAGGTTCTCCCATGTGTCAACACCACCATAGCGTTTCGGTACGATATGATCAACAGTCATCGACCCGTCGAACGTTCCACAGTACATACACTGACCATTATCGCGTTTGATAATGTTCTTTCGCGTAAGGATAATTCTCTTTCGCGGCACTCTTGCATATGCTCCCAGCCTGACAATTGACGGCACTTTGTAGCTCTTAGATACCGATCTGATGCGCTTGCCGTCATAATCTTCGATTGACTCAGCCTTCCCCAAAAAAAGGATCAAAATCGCCCGCCTTACGGAACAAACAGAAAGCGGCTCATAATTCTGATTTAGTACCAGCACATTGCTAGTAAGAAGCGAATCCATGATGTAACACCATCCAAAACAATATAATGAAGCAAGAAATGCCCAATATCCGTAATAGTCAAACAAAAACTATGCTACAGAACACTATTACCTGCTTTCTTGTTGACTATTGGGTATCTATGTAACTTTTTCTTTCGCCATGAAAAGAATATCGATCAGGAAGCTTAAAGAAGCTGACATGACCAGCGCGAACAGGATAGTCATGAACAGTTTCAATGCCCTTCGCAGGAAAAACAACCTCGAACCATTCAGGATGCGAATCACGCAGCCGGAACCGTTTATGGTTCACATGATGCGAACAGACCCGAACGGATGTCTCGGCGCATTCATGGGCGACCAGATGGTCGGATACACACAGGCGATTGTTCGGGAACCTCAATGGTATCTGGCGTTCCTGTTCGTCAAACCGGGCAAATGGGGACGAGGCATCGGAAGAAAACTGCTGGATCGCGCGCTGAGAATCGCCGATCCGAACGAGATTACGACATATTCTCTTTGCACTTTCAGCTATAACCCACAGGCGATTGCGCTTTACTCATCTTATGGTATGAGTCCGACTCAGCCTATTCTTATGTTCATGTGGCATCGTCAGAGTAAGAAAACGCTCAAACCCGGCAATCCGAAACGCGACCTCAGGATTGAGATCATCGATGACTATCGCAAACTCGATTTCATCAACAGACTCGACGCAAAGAATCGCGGTCTCATGCGACCGGAGGAACACAAGTTCGCAATCGATTCCCAGACGACCGAGTTGTTGTTATTCCGCGATGGTCGAAAACG
>JAJRZO010000350.1 GCA_024275215.1 Candidatus Zixiibacteriota bacterium
GATGAGTTCCTTGCCTGATCGTACAGACAGACCGGTATCCTGCTCTTGCCTCGGTAGCAAGTCAACACACCTTTGAGAGAATTCGTTTCGGAGAATAACTCACAAAGTGATTCTGCCATCGACTTTACCGGATCAAAGCTACTCCATCCGTCAGGCGCGCTTGATGAAACGTGCCCATTTCTCTGTAAAAGACAAATGGTATTCCATGATAGACAGGCTCGACAGAGAATTCACTCATGTTAGGCAGAATCTCATCTGCCTTTATCACTAGCACGCTGTCAATCGAAGCGAATTGAGAATGTTCCTGGAGTATTTGTGATGTTATCGATGTGCCGGGAACCGCGCCTCGATAAACAAGGGAAATCTCGTTTACGCTGTTGACATCACGATATAGGTAATGACATTTTTCCATAGATCCGCTTGAGATATTTCGATACTCATGTCCCGGAACATGACTGCATTTCCGCACATCGCCTGAGCAAATCGAACATTGAGGAAGCCTGAAATTGAATCCAAGCGAGCACTCGGTATAGATCCCGCCATCGATGTTTTTCCGAAGATCATCTGAGCCTGTAGTCGACTTGAGCCAGTAGAACATTGCCTTCACCCACGGCTCTCCATTTCGTTCCACAATTTCCGCCTTGAAACATCTCCCGATCGGTAATTTCGACTTGTCATGTCCGATCATGACCGGCGCTCCCGGAATAAGTTCGCACAGCTTTTCCAGGCCAGTCCTGTCGAAACGCCCGCCCTGCGAATTGATTTTGTCGGATGTCACGAACATCGAGCGAACATATAAATCCTCGGCAGCCAGATTCCGACCTGCTCCGACGACCTCACTGATCGCCTGAAGCAATTCCGGAGTGATTGTCTCGTTTTCCCCTGTTAATTCTACGGAACAGAAGCCCAATGAGAAATCCATATACACCTCCTCTGCATACAGTGGCGGTTGCGGAAACAACACCGTTCAGATATGAGAATAGCATACGCCGACATGTTATATGCAACAGTCTGCAAAAGGGCATAATGCGTTGCATCACCACAGCGAGCATAACATCCTGTCACACAACAACTTCATAAAGTTAGGCAAAATGGCGTTTGTGGCATCGCAATTGCTTTTAATCATTGCAGAAAACTATATGCAAAGCGAGGGCACTGTATGGAACATGTTACATCAAAATTGAAGCTTATTTCGTTGGGTCTGGCGGTAATTGCGCTCTTTCTGACTTTGACCTGGGACCCGGCTTATGGATACAATATATCACACATTGACAATATCATCGGCGAAAACACCGACTGGCAATCGCCATCATTTGAGAAGAGTGCAACTCTGGGAAACTCTGGTTTTTCAGATGGAAATTTCGGCAATGATGTCGTTATCGGTGGAAACGATGAGAATTATGGCGACAACTGCCCTCCTGAGGTTCCTGAGCCTGCAACCCTCCTGTTGATCGGATTCGGTCTGGCGGGTGGCGCAGTGATGAGACGTTTTAAGCGATAAACCAGCCTTAGCTTGCAATTTGCGGCAGCAGTTTTTCACGCTCCAAACGGAGATGGAAAAGAGGCTGTCCCAAAAGATGTGAAATACAGGTAATTCTGTTTACGGAAATAAGTAGCGTCATTCCCGCGCAGGCGGGAATCCATTGAATGCGTTGATGTTAAATGGCCCCCCGCCTTCGCGGGGGCGACAAAGCCAGAACTCCACTTGTGTAAATCAAAGCTTTTGAGACAACCTCAAAACTTCTGCCGCTTTTTTCTTTCTTAATTGCAGGTCAGAACCCCCGTGGTTCTGACATCTTTTCTTGCATCGTCAGGTAGTTGTAGATCAGGACCCCGCGCTCATAACATCTCGGTATTCTCATTCAATGCGTCAGGTGCACAGGGCACCTGACCTACACGGACTGTGCACTTTGGCACTCAATATCAGGTTTTTCGACATTCCTGGAACAACCTCAGAAGCCTGACGCCGACAAACTTACTCCGGCGACTTCACACTTTCTCTGCGCGCGGATCGACAAGCGGTATTCTACCGCTATGTCCTCTGTGGCGAACATGCCAGCATGCAAGCGCCAGCGCCATCACAAAATCACAAGCAGTATTATCTTCCCATGTAGCTTCGCTCAATTCCTGCAGGTTCGACCAGAAATCATCGCCGGAAATTTGCTCGAAATACGGATACGCTATTTCATGCCGCTCGTGCATAAATTGCAGGTTGGTTAGCAACTCAGCTTTTGCACTGCCGCCACCAGCGCCAAAATTAAAGCCGGTGGCTCCCGTATCAGACACCTGACTAAGAACGACATCACCAAGGCCGGTCGAATCGATCAAAACCCGCCCGCCGTATTTCTTGTGGCGTTTCCTTATTGCCGAAAAGACATCATCCCAGTCTCGCCCGCGAAACCGCTCGATTGCCACCACCTGATATGGTTTCGTTGAAATATCGAGCGTCACCCCGACGGTATGGGTCACTTTCCGCGCGAGATCCCACCCATGACAATACCTGTGTCCCTGCACAGGATCGCTGAATCCCGTTGATGATGCAAGCGCCGCGCGAATATCATCCTCCGATATAATCTCATCACCCGAATCGACAAACAACCCTTCGATGTTCTGGCTTACAATATCGTCCGATAGTGTCTTCTTTTTCCGCTCGACATATTCCCTGCTTATATGCGTATTCTCCAGAGTCGGTCCCTGCTGAGTGTATGCCGTATCGATTCGCTTCTGCATGTCGAGCCATCGCCTGTAATACCAGTTTTTGCCTTTCGGAGTTGAAGTCAAATCGAGCATCCCCTCGCGATCGGCCAACCTCATCGCGATGACTTCATCGACAACATATTCGGGATGCAGCTCGAAAGCCGCCTCATCGAAATTGAAATAGTCATAGTCATTGCCGAGAAGATATTCGCCCCGATTCTGTGTCGAACGCGCCGTCAACAACGCTCCATTGGCAAAATAAAGACGCGGGTATGGCAACCATCTGACACAATTGACAAGAGCCTCCAGCAGAGTCTTGCCTTTGATCAGCCTGAGCACATTGTGAAAGACGATCTTCGCCTGATCCATCGTGATCGATGCGGTCACTGCATTGTATCTTCCAGCAGAATCATACTTGAGATTCCGAATCCGAAAGACGCATCTGTGAATAATCTTGATCGACTGGACGAACGATTTCCCCCAGCGATTGCCTGTGA
>JAJRZO010000351.1 GCA_024275215.1 Candidatus Zixiibacteriota bacterium
GCCAAAACAATGGATAATATCCTCGTGGTTCCCAATCCGTATTACAACTATTCAGATTGGGAAAATAACCAGTTCGAAAGAATGATCAAGTTCACTCAGCTTCCCCCCGGAGTTGAGACAACTGTGAGGATATTCAATCTGGCTGGTGATCTTGTCCGCACGCTCGTGCATCCCGCAGGCGAGGACACAGAGTTAATCTGGGATGTCAGGACTGATAACGCGCTCTACGTAGCTTCCGGCATTTATGTCTGGCTGGCTGAATCGGAACTCGGAACGAAGTACGGCAAGATGGCTGTCTTCACCGAGGTAGAGCAGCTTGACTTCTACTAATAGGAGGAAGACAATGAAGACGAGATATGTTATTATCTGCTTCGCATGCGTTCTTCTGGGTGCTTCCTGTCTTTACGCTGGAAGCAGCGACCGCATCGGTACTGCGGGCGCTCAGGAGTTGCGCATACCGATAGGAGGCAGAACGACTGCAATGGGAGGCTCGAATATCGCCGATGTGTATGGTTCTGAGGCGCTCTACTGGAATCCGGCAGGAGTGTCGCATCACGATGGCACGGAAGCGATGTTTTCGCATCTTGAGTACATGGCTGATATTAACATCGATTACTTCGGTGTTATGACCAATCTGGAAGATTTCGGTACGATTGGTTTTCAGGCTAAGGTAATTTCGATTGGCGATATACCCCGCACCACAACTCGTGAAGCTCTCGGAACCGGCGAAATGTTCAGTCCGACATTCTCGGTTGTCGGTGTGACATACTCGCGTGTTTTCACAGACAGAGTTTCGTTTGGTGTCACAGCGAATTATGTGAATGAGGCTGTCGAGCAGGTGGCCGCTCACGGAATATCGTTTGATGTCGGGGTCATGTATGATCCGCTTTGGCAGGGTTTGAGGTTTGGAATTACCATGAAGAACTTCGGACCGAATATGAAGTTCGAAGGTGAAGGGTTCAATGTCAGCGTTGATGTTCCCGGTACCGAACCGGGCTCCAAGCCGAAGAACTTTCGTTCTCAGTCATCTGAGTTCGAGTTGCCGGCTTATATCAAGTTTGGCGTATCATGGGATATGGTCAACCAGGATCTCAACAAAGCTGTTGTGACCGGCGCATTTCAGGCTAATAACTTCTCGGAAGATGAATTCAGGGGAGGTCTGGAATACTCGTATGATGATATGTTCTTCCTGCGCGGAGGCTATTCCTATTCAAATCAGGAATCATATATGTATGGTCTTTCTGTTGGCGGAGGGATTAAGTACGCCTGGGGGCAGAACTATATCACCCTGGACTACACGTGGGTTGAATCGGAATACTTTGACAATAATCAGTATTTCACAGCGAAGTTTTCCTTCTGATTTGAGAACATGAGGGGGAACTACTCTCGGGCTGTCCGAAAGGGCAGCCCGTCTTTCTATGCCCCCCCCAAAAAAAACCTGAAAATCATGTTTGTGAAAGGAAACATTATCCTTCCCGCGAAGACAGAAATCAATTGAATGAGTTGATCCTAAATAGACTCCCGCCTTCGCGGGAGAGACAGTGTCAGCTTTCCGCTTGAGCTTAATGGCGCTTTTAGGACAATGTCTTTTGTATTGCCACCAAACGAATTACCGCTTGCAATCATACCTGAAAGCAGCTATGATATTCGCTTCGCGTCACGCGGCAACCCTTTATTAGTGGTGAGTCGCAATGACTCATGATATTTGATGGAGTAAACAAAATTGGGTAACGATCTATATCAGGGATACAAAGAGCCTTCGCTGAGCAAACTCAAAGAACTTGGCATCAAAGTGTGGTCTGATGTCGAAATTTCTACGACCAAGGGTAAGTTCGTTGGCGTAATACTACCACGATCCGAAACGGCGGACAGCGAACATCTTGTCCTGAAGATGCACAACGGCTACAATGTCGGTATCGCAGTTGATTCCATAATCTCAGCGAAAGAGATCGGCTACAAGGAAGCGCATTACAAGATACCCGAATCCGAATTTCCGACGAGTCCCGACAAACCTAATGTCACATTGCTCGGCACCGGCGGTACTATCGCATCGCGGCTTGACTACCGTACCGGCGCTGTCATACCGGCATTCACACCGGGAGAACTTTATGGCGCAGTCCCGGAATTAGCCGACATCTGTAATCTCAAAACAGAAAAACTCTACGGCGTGTTCTCCGAGAACATGGGACCGGAGCAATATATCGCTACGGCTGAAGCTGTTAAACGCGAAATCGAAAACGGTGTCGATGGCATTGTTATTGGGCATGGCACCGATACGATGCACCACACGGCGGCAATCCTGACATTCATGGTGCAGGATTCACCGGTACCGATCATTCTTGTCGGATCGCAGAGATCATCGGATCGCCCGTCATCCGATGCCGCGTTCAATCTCAGATGCGCGGCACATGCTGCTGCCTGTGGAAACATCGCCGAAGTAATGGTCTGTATGTTCGGTCCGACATCGGATCAGTACAACTTACTGCATCGCGGCACGCGTGTCCGCAAGATGCACTCGTCATATCGGAGCACATTCAGGACGCTCGGAGATATTCCTGTTGCGACATGTACACCTGATAAAGTCACACCGCTTCGGGATGATTATATCCGCAGAGATGTGAACAGGAAAGTGCGTATCAATACTTCGTTTGAGGAGAGAGTCGCAATACTGTATTACTATCCGAATATGCACCCTGATATGGTGGAATCTCTTGTTGATAATGGTTATCGAGGTATCGTGATTGCCGGAACCGGTCTCGGTCATGTCAACAAACCGTTGTATGAGCCGTTACGCAAGGCTGTCGAGCAGGGTGTCGCGGTCTATATGACTGTCCAGACGCTGTGGGGATATGTCCAGATGAATGTCTATGACACGGGACGCGATCTGCTCGATGCAGGCGTGGTTCCAGCCGCCAATATGCTTCCCGAAGTCGCGTACATGAAACTATGCTGGGCGCTGGGCCAATCGCGAGATCTTAACAAAGTCAGAGAAATCATGTTGACACCGATCAATAGCGAAATAACCGAAGGCGAACCACACAACGGGTATATAATTTTGCAAGGCGGTCTGCCGGAAGTCGAAGAATTTCTGAAGAAGGGGATGAGATAGCCGCTGTCTTGTAGGTCAGGTGCCCGCGCACCTGACGAATATATCTATGATTCCCGTCAGGTGCGAAAAGTATTGACTTTCAAGACTGTCTGCAAAATCGGGAGACCTTCAAACTACCATTCGCCTCTCTCTATTGACAACCCGTTTGCAATCCATATCTTATCGCGAATGAACGAACCCGAATTGACACAACAACAGCTTCGCGATTTGATCGCCGAGATGGCCAAGCGGTGGCTTGCTATGGATGGTCTCTGGTTTCAGGCTGCCGAAAAGAAATTTGGTATGGACACGGCAATTGAACTCGACAAGGAAGCGTGGAGACGTTTTTCGCCCATCGAGGCGAAACGAATCATGAAATTCCTCGGCATCAAGCCGGGAGGCGGACTCGATGCCCTAGAACAATGTCTGAACTACCGGTGTTATTCATTTATTAACAAGCAGGAAATAACGCGTCCATCGCCAGAAAAACTCGTCCTGAAAATGATCGCATGCCGGGTGCAGGACGCAAGGCATCGTAAGAATATGCCGCCGTTTCCGTGTAAGCAGGTCGGCGTGATTGAGTATCAGACATTTGCAGAGGCTATCGATTCGCGGATTACCGTCAATTGCATCGCCTGCCCGCCGGATGAACAGGAGCGCGATTTCTGGTGCGGCTGGGAATTCATACTAAAATAGTAATATTTTGGATGAGAAACGGAACAATCGGCAGCGCAGGTGTATACATAATAACATATATTGAGTTTGAAACGCAGGAGTTGAATGAAGAAACTGCTTAAAGAAATCGTAATCATTCTCGCGATTTCACTCGTTGCGGGGATCCTGAATAACACGTTTTCGCACAACAGCGTCGAGTGGATCGGATCCTGGCCGAGTTTCGCAGACAGTGAGAATGATTCTACGTGGGATTGTTTGTCATGTGAGCCGACAGATCCGCCGTTGCTGAGTCTGGCGGAGGCGTCCGCGTTATATCAGAATCCTGAGATTATTTTCATTGACGCAAGGTACCCGGATGAGTATGAAGCCGGGCACATCAAAGGCGCATATCTTCTGTCGTTCGACGCAGAGGAAGAGGTCTTCGATTCACAATGGGCAGCGATCAAACCACTTGTCGATTCAAGCTCACAGATAGTCACATACTGTTCAGGAGCTGACTGCGAATCAAGCCTGTTTCTGGCGCGCTATCTCCGTGATGATCTTGGATTTAAGAATGTGCGGATATTCTTTGGGGGATGGCGAAGGTGGAGCAAAGCAGGTTTGCCGATTGAGAAGGGTGAGGAGTAATGAAAGAGCTGCTTTCCAACAAATATCTGACCCTGCTGTTTCGGATGATTCTCGGCGTCGTCTTTTGCTATGCTGCGATAGACAAAATTGTTCACATCGATCTTTTCGCGCGGGCGATCTATTACTATCACATTCTCCCCGGCTCGCTGGTCAATATTCTGGCGATATTCATGCCGATGGTTGAGATGTTTGCCGGTATCTGCCTGATCATCGGGGTGTGGCCGCGAGGCGCGGTAACACTTATTAATGCCATGCTCGTGATGTTCCTGATTGCGCTGACAGTAGTCTATGCACGAGGTGTTGATATCAATTGCGGATGTTTTTCACTTTCGTCTCGCGCTAAGGGTAGCGCAGTTACCCTGATCTGGCGCGATATTCTGCTGCTGTTGATGGGACTCCAGATATTTTTCTTCGGAAAAGATTTCCTCTCGATTCATAAACTGCAAACTAAGTGATTCTCACGTTCCGAGTGTACAGAAGCTGCGGGACTTCCTATGATATCACTCTGCGCCAAGCGATTTAAGGTGATTTCTGGCTTCCAGAATCATTACGGAATCATCCGACATACGAATGGAGGTTCTGAAATTATTTATAGATTCATAACGGTTTCCGAGAGCTTCCTGTACTGAGGCCAATCTGAAATACGCTTCCGCGAAAGTAGTATCGAGAGCGATCGCTCGTTTGAATGCAACTACGCTTTCTTCCAGCTTTCCCACACTTGAATAGATGCTTGCAAGTGTGCTGTAGAAAACCGGATCACCCTTTTCAAGTTTCACAGCTTCTTCAAGTTGCTTCATTGCTCCAGCTTTATCGCCAAGGGAATAAAGAGTGACCCCAAGATTACACCTGATCGATGGTGATTCACCTTGTATTTCAACTGCTTTTGTGAGAGTTCTTCTCGCCATTTCGAAATCCTGTCTGTCGAGATACACTCTTCCTTTGGCGTTGAGCGCACCGGCTGAATTCGGTTCGTACTGTAGAGCCGAATCGGCATAAATCATCGCCATCTCGTCATTGCCGTCGGCAAGATACTTCTCAGCAGTTTCGAGAAGTGGCACTGCAGGGAACAATCGCGAAATTTCCTGATCTTCTTTTGCGGCTCGGAGTGAATCGCCTTTAACTCTGAAATATCCGCGAAGGATAATTCTGCCTGCCTTGCTTCGCTCCCAGTCAAGATCGGTCAGGTGCGAGTATCTTGCAATCGACCTCTCTGTGCTTGAATTCAGCAGCCACCACGGAACAACTGCGCAAATCATGCTGACCATCACGATAGTCAGGATGTATCGTCTGATACTCTCACTTTGCACCAGCCGTACAATCAGTAAGATCGACAACAGCGTAAGGGCGATTGTGGATAGCGTGAACAAATCCCAGTCGCAGGCGGCTCCGAGTTTTGGATCGAGGAACAAAAGAAGCGTGAACTGAAAAATCGCCGCCACAAGCAGCAGTCTGACTGGCTTGGAACGCTTCAATTGTTTTCGATAAACCACGATAAGCCCAATTCCAATGAACAACAGGACATCCCCGACCAGAACAAGTTCATTGAGCATATCATAGAGATGCTTCAGCGAGAGTACTGCCGGTGCGGCTGAACCATGTTGTGGAGTCAGAATCGGAAGAAGGATGTTCCTGAAATATATGTGGTCTGTGCCCATCCACATTACTGCAAACAGTCCTGCAATTACAACCAGAACCGCGAGAGCCATCTCAACTGATATTGATATTCGTCTGCGGAATCGTGCCATCGCCGGAGTGAATGTAAAATACCAAAGGTAGACAGGAATCATAATGGCAGAAAGAAAATGGGACAACACCGAAAGCAGCCCGAATAACAGCGCAATAATCAGGTCCCGTCTTTTGCCGGATTCGGAATATCGAACTCCGAATAGCAGCGAAGCGAATATCGACACATAGGCGATTGCATAGTGCTCAGCGTATCCGAAAAACATCAGTGTTGAACCAGGCGCAACGAGTATTCCAAAAACAGAAGCTCTTTCTGAGTTTGATTTTGCGATATTGGCTGCGGCTACGAGAGCGAGAAGAATAAACATCGCACCAGCAGTAATGCTAACGATTTGATACGACAGTAATGCTGCATCCTCAACTATGGGATTGAAAACTTTGTACAATCCGAGGTGCAAAAGTATTTCAATAGGCTCAGACCACTTGATCCATGTAGTGTATTTCTGGAGATTGCCGAGCCAGCGATAGCCATCGCCGAGAAAATGCGTCTGCTGCCGGAACAGGATGAAAACCACCACTGCCAACGATACAGTTGCAAGCCAGATCAGCACCTTTTTCCGACTATCCTGCCCATAGATAAAACTTCCTATTCGGCTGATAATACTCTGGAGCAGCCGGTTGATTGCAGGAATCAGCGCAAGGATCGGGATCAGGAGAAGAACATATATCGCAGGGGTTGAGAAATATGCCAGATGGCTGATTCCCCACACTCTGCTCTCAGGATAAAATGCACCAAGCAGTCTTGCGCATACGGTAAGAATCGTGATGATGACTGTTATAATTACCGCAGGTCGTCTCATGCTTCACAATGTATCGAGATATTAGAATAATTCAACTCCAAAAACCGGGTGCATTCGGTTTGTGGGATTCCGCAGGACTAATCGCATGAATTTCAACCTCCAGCTACCAATCTCCTGACTCCGGTAGCAGTAATTGTCCTCTTATGGAACAACGAGGTCTCTTGCCTGTTCTATAGGGGTACGGAGTGTGTGAAGTAAAGGCTGCTTTGTAACCGGGTTGGTGCGTGCGGTATCTAAGCAGTTTCTCTTCTGTATTTAGGCTTGATAACGCGCTGTAACGATGTTAGATTGGGTTGCTACAAGAAGGTACTTGAAAGAATAAGCGGGCGAAATCATCTCAGTAAAGCTCGCGACTTTTCCGTACTAAAAGAGACAAGAGGGGACAAATGAAATTCACTCGCCTGCATTCCTGGACAACTGATATTAGAGAAGCAGCACGGATTCAGGACAGCCTCTGTCATTTTGTTGAACAGAAAACAACCAAGAGAGATTTCCAGTTGGTAGCCGGTGCGGATGTCGCCTATTCCAAGAGAGATGATGCGATGTTCGCCTGTGTTGTCGTCATGCGATTTCCGGAACTTGTCACTGTTGACAAGGTCAAGGCGCAATCGGTGGCAAATTTCCCATATCATCCCGGTTTTTTTGCATTCCGTGAGGGGCCGGTGCTTATCAAAGCCATCCAACGGCTACAGGTAACTCCGGATGTTATCATGTTTGACGCTAACGGCGTTGCACACGAGAAGGGAATCGGAATGGCGTCACATCTCGGCCTGATGCTCGACATAGCATCTATCGGGTGCGCAAAGAAACTTTTGATTGGCGAACATGAAGAACCTGACAATGTGATCAATGCACGAACACCATTGCTTTATGACGGGAGAGAGATCGGCGCGGTTGTTCGGACTCGTGTCGATGTCAAGCCGCTCTACATATCTGTCGGTCACAAGATAGATCTGGAGACAGCGGTTGAACTCGTGACAGCAACTGCAAGAGGATATCGTCTTCCGGAACCGATGAGAGTGGCACACATCCTGTCAGGCAAGATGAAACGTGCCTACGATGGCCGCCGCCAGACTCAGGGGTCGAGAAGACGAAGTCAATTCAACCCGTAGCATAGTGGTCTCGTAAAGATTAGTACTAAAGAAACCCGTAACCGGTCTTCGATGAAATCAGAGATCGCAAAACTCGCCGATAAGCACTTCAAGTCTGCAATCAGGCTGAGACGCAGGCTCCATCAGTATCCCGAACTCGCTTTCCATGAGAAGAAAACCGCCGCAGCTCTCAAGGAGTATCTTCGACCTCTCGGTCTGAAAATCAGCGGGAATATCGCACAAACAGGTTTCACATCTTTGCTAACGGGAAATCAGCCCGGAAAAGTGGCAGCGCTGCGTTCGGATATGGATGCTCTCGCTGTCGAGGAAAAGACCGGTCTGCCATATAGATCAAAGATCAAAGGCGTAATGCACGCCTGCGGTCATGATGTACATATGAGCATTGCCGCAGGCACTGCTGCGATTCTCTCGGATATGCGCAGTTCGCTGAAGGGATCGGTCAAGTTTATTTTTCAGCCTGCCGAAGAGTCGCCTCCCGGAGGAGCGTCTATGATGATCGATCAGGGTGTTCTGATCTCGCCAGATGTCGATGCGATTTTCGGATTCCATGTTGACCCTGAGTATAAGACAGGTAAAATCGCTGTCAAAGATGGCGTTATGATGGCAGGGGTGGATGACTTTGATCTCGAAATCACAGGTGAGTCCGGTCATGCCGCAAAACCTCATCAGGCTGTTGATGCAATAGTTGTTGCGGCAAGTGTCGTCTCACAACTTCAGAATATCGTATCTCGAAGAATTGATCCTCTGGAACCGGTCGTCCTGACATTCGGTACAATTGTTGGCGGATCGTCAAGGAATGTGATTGCCGATCGCGTCTCTTTTAAGGGGACTATGCGAACACTGTCTCGGAAGACAGCATCAAGAATGAGAAAACTTGTCGAACAAACATGCAGGAATGTTACTCAAGCCGCAGGTGCAAAATACAAACTGCACTTCATCACCGGATACCCGCCATTGACCAGCAGTAAAAGAATCAACAAACATATCAGGGCTGGCGCGAGTGAAATGTACGGCTCAAGATGTATTGTTGAAATCGATAATCCCATTATGGCTGCCGAAGATTTCGCACAATATCTGCAACATGTTCCGGGCGCTATGTTCAGAATTGGCGTGCGAAATCGGCAGGTCGGTGCTATATATCCCTGGCATCATAACAAATTCATGGTTGATGAAGAAGCTGTCAGAATTGGTATGGCCGTTTGTGCACGCACATTGATTGACTTTCTTAACGATTAAGCAACCGCTATGCAGGAAATAATCAGACGCCTTATATTTTCAATAATAGTCATTACAGTGATGATATTGTTGTTCTCACACGATTCTCAGGCACAAAACAAGAAGGGTTACTATCCGGGCGACTGGGTAAGTTACACACAGACCAGATTTGTGACATCCGTAGGACTCGGGTGGAGCGATGTCTATTTCGGTACCACCGGCGGAATAATCCGATATGCAAGCCTGGAGAATAAATGGAAAGACCCCATGACAATATCCGATGGTCTTCCGACAAATGAGATATGGCAAATCGCAATCAACAGCGAGGATGATCGGATTCATGTCCTGACGCCACTGGGGCCGTGGAGCTATGATCCGACATTCCAGGAATGGCAGGCAGAAAGCAAATTCCCAACTCAGATAGAGGCTCCTGAGTTTGACCGATTCCAGGATTTTCTGACATACCATCTCGACTTGGGCTATCGATTCAGCAAGGATGATAATCTGACTTATCTGGTCGATCCATACTTTAGGGAATATCGCGTGATAAACGCCGTTGAAGACAGATTCGATCATCTCTGGGTTGCCACGTACGGACATGGGATCGCTGATGTCGATCTGGCTAGTGATTTTCTTACTCTGAGACCACAAGGGCTGTATCAGGAGGATGTTCAGGCGATCTATCTGAGAGACGATGTCGTTTGGTTTGGAGGCAAAGCCGGTCCATCGACGGAGAACGCTCTGACTCGGTGGAACAGAAATACAGATGAATGGAGCTATTTCGAAAGCAAATACCTTGACTGGCTGTCATCCGATGAAGTCAATGAAATCACAGGGGATGACAAGAATGTATTCTTCGCGACAGACTACGGCCTTGTCCGGTTTTACAACAAGAATGATAAGTTCATGAGCTATACGAAGTTGTATGGACTTCGTTCGAATGAAATATACTCTCTCTTTCTTGAGGATAGTATTCTGCTGGTTGGCGGTGACGGTACTATCGACGCTTTCGTGACAACGACGGATTCTATTATCCCGTTTGAGACTCCGGAGTATTTCTCCGGCAAAGTGCTCGCGATGACTCGTTCCGGCGGGTATCTGTGGATCGGAACCGGCTACGGGGTATACCGGCTCGATATCGCCAGAAGCAGGTGGACGAGATTTAATGTTTCAAGCAGGCATCTCGGAGGAGCAGTGTATCAGATTGTCGAGGGACCGAAGGGCTTTCTCTGGTTTGTCGGCAGCGATGGCGTTATACAATTGGATAATAATTTTTCTGAAGTTGAAGCTTTTCTGACTTACTCAGACCTTAAAGGTCGGACTCCACACAGGATTGCATTCGCAGGTAACAAACTACTAATCGGTACCGATAACGGCGTATTCAGATATGACAGAGTCCTCCAAATGTGGGAGACATACACTACCAATGAAGGGCTGATAGATAACTACATCAACGACATCAAACTCGATGGAGATTATGTCTGGTTTGCGACACCATTGGGTGCTACTCGATTTTACTGGAATAATCCTCTAAGAACCCGCGACAACTGATTCTGCGCTTTAATGATTCAGGATCGACTTTTATGTCCCTGCAGAGATTGTTTTTGTGCCTCTGGGGCTATGCCCCTGAGGATTCTTTGTTTGACAAACTCGGTTGGCGGCTCTAATATGCTTTTGTCGTTTACGGCAACAATGCCGCAGCATCAGATAGTTAATCGGAGATGCAATTGAAATTTGTCATTAAGCATCCGGGAGTAAAAATCACTGCCGTAATCCTTGCCTTCCTGCTCTGGGTCCATGTTGTCACAGACCGGACATACGAATACACTTATGAATTGCCTTTCCACATAGAGGGTCTCCGTGACGGGTTGATGCTCGCATCTGAGGTTCCGGACAAATGTGCTGTTAACGTTAAAGGCACGGGAAAGCAGCTTCTTAAGTTTCTTGTCAATGTCGATGAGGCGCGAATGTCTGTTGCCGATTATTCGACAGGACTGTATGCTGTCGATCTTTCTCCAGCGGATTTGATCATAGACCACAAAGACGCCTCTGAAATTCTCGATGTCGTTTCTCCCCGTAAGTTGAGGCTCAGAATCGAGGAAAGACTCGAAAAACGGGTGCCTGTTGTTCCTGATGTCGATGTTGCTGCCGCTGTCGGTTATGCACTCCGTGGGGATTTGAAGTATTCTCCCGACTCGGTAACAGTTTCGGGTCCAAAGAGAATCGTCAGAAAGATTAAAAGGCTGCGAACGGAGCACGTGACATTCACCGACATGGATCGTCCATTGTCGGAACAGGTTCATCTTTCATTTCCCGATTCGTTATATCTGACCTTGTCGGATTCCAATGTGCTGATTAAGCATGATGTCATTCGTCTTGCCGAACGTACATTCGCTGGCATTCCGGTTGTGTTCAAACATTCCGCGTCGTTTCCTGACCTTACAATCAAGCCTGAATCGGTTTCTGTGATTGTGGAGGCTGTTCCGAGTTTGTTGGATAGTATTAATGTTGATCAGTTCAGCGCATCGATCACAATTGACTCCGTGCAACCCGGCAGCACATTCGTGGAACCGAGAGTAACAATCCCTGAAAAACTACGTCTTATCGAAATCATGCCAAAGGAAATACTCATCGAGGTTCCGCGAGAATGATTGTGCTCGGAATCGAGACGTCTTGCGATGAAACTTCGTGCGCTCTGATCGATGATGATCTTCGCATTCTATCAAACGCCATATATTCTCAACTCGAACATGAAGAATATGGCGGTATCGTACCGGAGGTCGCTTCGAGGCAGCAGATCAGGAAAATCATCCCGATTTATCGACAAAGTATGGAAACTGCCGGATTATCACTCGACGATATCAACGCAATAGCGGTTACCTGTGCACCCGGCTTGATCGGGTCGCTCCTTGTCGGGGTCAATTTCGCCAAGGGGCTGGCTTTTTCTACCGGCAAACCGATAATCGGTATCAATCACATAGAGGGGCATATTTGCTCTAATTATCTTGAACATCACGATCTCAAGCCACCGTTCGTTTCTCTCGTAATTTCAGGTGGTCACACAATGCTTGTGCTGGTTGAAGACTATTGCAAATACGGCGTGCTGGGACGAAGTCGCGATGAGGCCGCCGGCGAAGCTTACGATAAAGTCGCCAAGCTGCTGGGGTTGGGTTATCCCGGCGGAGCGAAAATCGACAGACTTGCAAAAGAAGGTGACCCGGAATTCTACAAGTTTCCTCGTGCAAATGTAAGGGGTGATCCGTTTGCGTTTTCATTTTCAGGGTTGAAAACAGCAGTGGCATTGTATCTGAAAGACAAGCCTGACACTTTTATTGAAAAGCACCTTCATGACATCTGCGCGTCTTTTCAGTCTGCCCTGATCGATGCCATCACAGTGAGATGCCTGCTTGCGCTCAATGAAACCGGACTCGACAGGCTCGCAGTTGCCGGTGGTGTTGCGGCAAATTCCGCACTCCGTTCCTCACTTGGAAAAGCTGCCGAATCCGGTGGTTTCGATGTCTGTTTTCCATCGCTTGAACTCTGCACCGATAATGGCGCGATGGTTGCCGCAGCGGGGTTGGAGAGATTGAAAAGAGGAGAATCATCCGATCTGACTCTTGATGCCTCTGCTCAGACGTCACTCGCGACTTGAATACCGTGGGCTACAGTCTAGAGGCTGTCCCAAAAGATGTGAAATACAGGTAATTCTGTTTACGGAAATAAGTAGCGTCATTCCCGCGCAGGCGGGAATCTATTGAATGCGTTGATGTTAAATGGACCCCCGCCTTCGCGGGGGCGACAAAGCCAGAACTCCACTTGTGTAAATCAAAGCTTTTGAGACAACCTCTCTACGCCTGCTGCGGAAAGCTGGTCTGCTACCGAGTTGAACAGATTATTTGTTATGCCGAAGAGCAAGGGGTATTCTGATTGAACTCAACGAAAGATACAGGCAATAATAAAAGGCGGCTGGTATGGCCGCCTTTTAATCGAAGCAGGTCGCTTCTTTAGAACCAACCTTTGCGCATTTTCTTCATGTAAGAGGCAGTCTTGCGCAGGCCGAGATCGCCAGCTTTGCCCTGAATCGAAGAAACTGTACGACCCATTTTCTTGGCAACATCCTTAGTCGGGGTGTCACGGAAGATTTTCCGAAGGGTCTTGATCTCGCTCGGTGTCCACGGCTTGAAGCTGTAGTTCGTTTTGCGAGTCTTGTTCCAGCTTCTGCTGGTGTTGGTGCGCGTGGTACGCGAGTTAGTGCGTGCGTTGCGCGGGCGCGTGGTCTTATAGTTACGGCCACGGGCGATGCGACGGCGGTTAGTGCGTCTAACCATTTCATTCCTCCTTGAACGTTAACGAGGATGAGGAAACAAGCCGGGAGCTCCTTTTTTCGGAAGAGAAATGTCGAGACGAACCCTTCCACATTCCAGGATATTTCCCCATATTTGCAATTCTCTTTTGTTTTCGGTTCTTTTCGCAAAAGCTTTAGATTTACAGACCTAATTCATTGCTGGCGAAGCTCTTCTCATTTCACCCGCGAGAATCCAGCTTGTGCATAGACCCGCCCTTGTAATGTATTGTATATCAATGCCTTATAGGTGCGTATGCAGGCGGAAACGCTGCATGATAAAAGAATGTGAGATATCCGCCCGATTTCTGTTCAAACAAGAGACAGAGAATGATTCAAGGAGTTAAACATCAAACATGTTTGATTACTGTGGAAAGTTTGCCGTCAACAATATCTCTGACGGCAGGTTTCTCTTTCTTTGCTCTTGCATGAAAATAGCTACGGGCTTAATTGACTTGTGAACGAATGTCCGAAGGATAGCAAATTGGCTGACAGGATTGAAATTGAAATAGTTCCCGGAGACATCACCGAATCTGCTTGCGATGCTATTGTGAATGCCGCGAACAATCATCTCTGGATGGGTTCGGGTGTTGCCGGTGCGATCAAGCGGAAGGGTGGTGATGAAATCGAGAAAGAGGCAATCGCGAAAGGACCGATCCAGCCCGGTAAAGCTGTAGCTACAGGTGCGGGAAAACTCGCTGCGAAATATGTAATTCATGCCGCGGGAATGGGACAGGACCTGCGGACATCTGAGCAACTTATTCGGCAATCGACATTGTCGAGTCTTGTAGTGGCTGATAATCTCGGCCTCGAATCGATCGCATTTCCGGCGATTGGAACCGGCGTCGGCGGATTCAAACCATACGAGTGCGCAAAGATTATGATTGATACTGTCATGGGCTATCCTACATCGACTTTGAAGATTGTCGAGTTTGTTCTGTTCAATGAAAAGTCGGTGGTTGCATTCGAAAAGGCACTCTCAGAATACAGTCTTTGATCCAACCCCAGTCGAGAGCTATCGGGCACCTGCCGAAAGTCTGTCGCAACAATCTTTGACAAAGACAATGTCCTCAATAGCATTGCAATTTATCGCCGTTTACAACACTGCTATTCAAATCATGGTAATATCTTTCTTAGTGTGTAAACTGGCAGAAGGTGTATCCCTATGCGCCGTCAGGAATCCTTTCCTGAGGGCGCACAGAAACAGCGTACAACGGTACTCAAGAATTCCTGACGGTGTATAAAACCATGAGGATACACAAATTTACACATTTATATGGACATTATTCATTGCCGCATTTCGAGTAAAAAAGTGTTTCAAATCAGGCGTCCATATATTATATTGTGAGTAGATTTGAAAGGCAAAACTGACTTAGCGTTCTGACATCCCAATCGACTGATTCCTCCTGCATACGGTTTTGCCATTACTCTGAAGATATTTCGTCAGAGATAGATGTTGGGAGGACATTATGAAAGTAACTTGCAACAACTGCAATGACGTAACAGTTCTGCATGTCAAAGGCAGAATCCGTGATCTTGAAGAGGCTGAGTTTCTTGATGACAAGCTCTATGCGACTCTGGGTCGTGGATGCAACAAAGCTGTCGTTGACCTGGGGAACTGTGACTGGATCAACTCAGTGGGAATCCGCACGCTGATTCATCATTACAACAGCTTCAAGCGGAATTACGGTGAGTTGAAACTGTCCAATCTCACTGAGAAGATCGAACAGATCGTCGCGATAACTCGCCTCGCGCAGGTGTTCGATATCTACGACAGCAAAGATGAGGCTGTAACAAGCTTCAGCTATTCGTAGCATGTGAGGTTGCACTGGTGAGAGAAACCCATCCCTCGGGTGGGATACCGATCTGGAGTTGTATGGGATATGATCAGATGCCGTCAGGAAAGGATTCCTGACGGCGCATGAAATGTCCCGAAGTTGTCCCAAAAGTCCTGTTTAATTCGAGCGGGAAGCAGGCTTTGTCGCCCCCGCGAAGGCGGGGGTCCATTTAGCATCAACGCGTTCAATGGATTCCCGCCTGCGCGGGAATGACGCTACTTATTTCCGTAAACAGAATTACCTGTATTTCACATCTTTTGGGACAGCCTCTCCACATCTGCCGGGATACAACTTAATTTATTGTGTACCATCCCGCAGCTCACGTCTCCTTGAGACTTAAGAGAAGGCTGTTTTGGGGGAAAACCAACTCTTTTTTCCCTTGACAGTTTGCGTAACTGGCATAATCTTAAGAATTGTGAATCGTTTCACAACATTCTTGCGTCGAATATGATGTATTGGGAGTTAAAATGGCTATCTCAGACCGACGAATATCTGAATCGACAATACACAGGCTTTCCATATACTATCGCGCTCTTCAGCAACTCGAAAAAGAGAACTACGAGACTATTTCATCCAAAGAGCTTGCCAGGAGAGAAAAGCTGACTCCTGCACAAGTCAGGAAAGATCTATCGTTCTTTGGATCGTTCGGTACCCGCGGTCTGGGTTATCCGGTTGTCGAACTCAAAGGTAAAATCGCCGGTATCCTCGGGATTGACAGAGTCTGGGATGTCGCGCTGGTCGGAGTCGGTAATATAGGATCAGCCCTGGTTTCCTACAAAGAGTTCCAGAAACAGGGTTTCCTTATCAAAATGGTTTTTGACAATGACCAGAGGAAAATCGGCTCCAACCATAAGGGGATCATTGTATCGGATATCAGGAACATCGTATCGGAACTTCGGAATAGCAGCATAGAAATAGTTATTATCGCAGTGCCGTCGTCAATGGCGCAGTTGGTTGCTGATGATGTCGTGCAGGCAGGAATCAAAGCTATCCTCAACTTAGCGCCGATCAATCTCAAAGTTCCTGATGATGTCGTCGTGCGTAATGAGAATATGGCGATGGAACTCGAATACCTCTCGTTCTCACTCAGCAACCATCAGAGACCGAAGTAACCGGGCAAGTCGTCGCAGCCGTAGTACACAAAGTATTTATCACTTCGAAGTCTGCTTTCAGGAGAAGGATCACAGGTTTCTTCACCAAGGTTAATCTCTTTGCTTATTGCTTCCAGTGCTCCAGATTCTTGAATGGCAGGAAGCTCATGAAATCGGCGTGGTGGACGATATAAGCCTCGGTCGTCCGTATAACATGATCTCCCTCACCTGCATGTGCCGCGATAATATGACAAACTTTCTCCGGCACATCACACTGCATCGCGAGACCAACACCCGAAAACGGATGCCTGACATATTTTCCGTATGTACTCGTAACAGATTTGCCATTGACTTTGTCATATTCAAGCAGCTTGCCGACATCGGCGAGGATCGCGCCTGATATGACAACATCAAGATCAATCGGAAGGTTGTCCCCGAAGAACTTGATCATCTTCTTCGCTGATTCGTACGCTATATGCACAACAGCGCGTTTGTGCTCCATGAATGTCACAGGACAGTCTTTGACCAGCAGCGTAAACGGTATCTCGTTTAAGTCCTGCGGATCGAGACTGCTCTGCTCGAGCGCCAGCGCCCATGTCTGCGCAGTTTTGTCTCGAAGATCGCTATCCTGTATCCAGTCGAGTTCCGGCCATAGTTTCTTCGCCTCATCGAGCATTGATGAACCTCCGTTCTAACTCGTTTATTTAGCTGGCAATATAGCCGAACACGGATAGATGTGTCAATCGTCTTGCGAAAATGAATATGCTTTTCGCTTTTTTCACAACCGCCGGAAAGATAAATTGTATATATTATAAAGGTACTGATCGCGTTAGCATGGTGGTATCTCCGGTTTCCATAATTATGGTAACCGATGCTCTGCAATGTCCGATAGAAACTATAGGCGATCCATGCGGATCGACTGTATGGCGAAACCGGACAGCTTTTACGGATGAGCTGCATTGTTATCTGATTATAGATTGTTCACAAATGAACCAATGTCGCTGTATGTTTGGGCGGCAATCTGATATGGAGTCAATAAAATGATCTCAACATGCCTGAAACTCGTTGCTATCGGCATCGTCCTGCTTTCACTCTCCACTGCATTCGGCGATGCCCCTCTCCTGATCAATTATCAGGGGCGACTGACCGACGATGGGGGGCACCCACTCGACACAGTTGTCCGGGTGACATTCCGGATTTATGATTCACCGAATGGCGATGGCGTAGTCTGGTCGGAAACGCATCCATCGCTGACTGTAACGGATGGTTTTTTTGATGTATTCCTCGGATCGATAACAGAAATACCGGAGTCAGTATTTGTGAGCCGCTTCAGATGGCTTGGAATCGAACTGCAGGATCGACCCGAACTGTTTCCGAGGAGCCGGATTGTCTCGGTACCATACGCGTATGAAACTATCAGAGCCGACACCGCCCAGTATTCGTTTGAAACAATGGGCGGAGTCAAACACTGGACTGCTATCGATTCGATACTGTATACTGACAATCTATGGGGACTTGCCAGAGGAAATTCTGCGAGCGTTCTTTTTGGCGATGGTGCATACACGATGATCAATTTCGGTTTGGCATGCACAACGGGAGTAGGCGGCCTGAACAACATCTATCCGGCTGTAATGAGCGGATACAAGAATGTCGCCGGAGGAAACTACAGCTTCGTCGGAGGTGGTGTAAACGATAAAGCTTATGGTCAATACAGTGCGGTCACCGGTGGAAAGGATAATATTGCAGAGGGTGATTACTCTTACGCCGGAGGTCATCACGCCCATGCCGCACACAACGGATCATTCGTTTGGGCCGATGCGTTCGATACGACATTCACATCGATGCGAAACAACCAGTTCAGAGTAAGAGCACACGGCGGCGCGCGTTTCGATATCAACGACGACAATTGGATCGAGATATTCGATGACGGCGTGGGGATCATCACGAGCAATACCGGCGCGCGACTTACAATCGCAGGCATCTGGGCAAACGCATCGGATAGAAATCTTAAAGAGAATTTCACACCCGTTGACGGGGAGAAGATACTCGAAAAACTCCGGAAACTCGATGTCACACAATGGAATTTCAAATCTGAAGATGACAGCATTATTCATATAGGTCCAATAGCCCAGGACTTCTATGAGCTTTTCGGTCTCGGAAATGGCAATACAACTATTTCTACTGTCGATCCGAATGGCATTGCGCTTGTCGCGATTCAGGAACTATCCCGCAAAACAGACAGGATAGACTCGCTCGAAGCTCAGGTCAGAGAACTTCAGCGCCGATTGGATCAGCTTATAGCAAATCAGGAAAGATAGCAGCGGTATAATGTGCTCGGCAGATGTTGAGAGGCTGTCCCAAAAGTACAATTTAACTCAAGCAGGAAGTTAATTGTGTCACTCCCGCGAAGGCGGGAGTCTATTCTAACCATAACTTATTCAATGGATTCCCGCTTTCGCGGGAATGACACCACTTCCTTCTGCAAACACTATTACTTACATTTTACATCTTGTGGGACAGCCTCAGAACATATGCCGCCCATCCTACCACCAGACCTGTCTGCCATCTTCAATCGTGAAAATGCGTTCTTCTCTATCTGAATCAATTGCAACAAGCCAGTAAAGACATCCAGCCGGAACATCAGAA
>JAJRZO010000352.1 GCA_024275215.1 Candidatus Zixiibacteriota bacterium
ACTAATCATTTGACCTAGGCCTTCAGCGACGCTAGTTTCAAATGCACCCTCTAGACGCGGATCTCGGTCTATTGCCTCCTCGAAACCGTCGATGACCGACTGGCCCAACTTGAACAGCGTAAAATCGCGCACGTCTGAATCAAGATCAAAACCCTCCGGAACGTCGTTTATTCTCCGGGTAACAAACTCTGCCAAATCTGCGGAAATTATAGCTAAGTCTTGCGGAAGTGAAGCGATGGCATTCACCAGCCCCGCCGCGATAGATTTTCCTGCGTTGAGTATCCGACCCGTTACGGTCGGGTCTCCTTCAGGTGACAGCGGTTCCGATGAATTCAGGATACCGGTGTCTACCTCACGAGGTCTAGAAGAACCTGCGTTCGCGAAAAAACGTTCCCGATCAACATTCTGCTGACCATCGGGGCCGATTATCGTTGGAATGCGCAACCCGGAGATTGGTGATTCCTGCTCAGCCTGTTCGTCCGGAAGAGATTCAACAGGAAACGACTCCGTCCTGTTAAAAACATCATCGAAGGATATAACTCCGAGCGTGTTTTTCATTACTCCAGAATCGGGAGGCGGTGCGGCGCTTGTTGACGACACGCCCCCGAATACCTCTTGAAACGATAGGACTTCCGGCACAGTAACCCCCTCCCCTATCGAGCCAAGTTGGCTAACTCGAAACCACCAGCATCATCATTCCATCGGAGTGCGCGACCATCCTTGAATATGGTCAACCCGTGGAACATATCATCAATGTCCGGGGTTCCGCCCGAGTCAACAAGTCGTTGAATCTCGTTTTGCCTAATCGCCCGAGTCTCCATCTCCATCAAGGCAATCTCATCCACAATATCACGAGCACTTATCGGAGTATTGTCACTTCCACCTCGACGACTTTGAATCCTTCGGATCGCGGCGTCGCGTTTCTTCTCAGGCGTAAGCTCCTTAACCTTAGATCCGCGGCTCTTCGATTTCGCAGACTGAACGAGCAGCTTCGGCATTCCTCGATCGTCCTTCGTGAACAAATGGCCATCCCTCTCGAATATGTCACCCGGACCTTCGCCCGGACGGTATTCTTTCGGGAGCGGAACTTGCTGCCTAAGATTGACGATCTTACCTTCCGGCGTAGTGAACGCGTCGAATCCCGGAATCTGCTCGTATGGAGGCGGTTGCGGCTTCTTAAAGCCCGGCTTATACGATAAAATCTGCTCTCGTAGTTGATCCGCAACCTGCAACTTTTCATCGGGGCTTAGACTTTGGTCATTGATTGCTTCTTGCATATAATCTTGAAGCCGCACGATCTCTTTTATAGACTTTTCTGAAAAACCCTGAACCAATCCCATATTCTGAGTGACATACTGCACCACATCTTGCTGCTTTTGTTGAGCCAAGGCCTCCGGTTGCTGTGGGCCAAAATCGATATCATCACCCAAGAAATCCGACGACGGAGCAAACGGAGCCAGATTATTAGGGAAAAGCTGCTCCCCTGTGCCGGAATCTCCACCAAGAAGTTTGTTCACCTCGTCCTGATCGAATCGACGAATCTTATCGAATAATTGCCTGCGATTAGCTTCAGAATCCAAGGAGATCGCCTGACGCTGCTGTTGGATACTAAGGAAGTCTCTAGCTTCAGGAACCGACATTTGATTGGCAGCGGCGAACCCAGCAAGCTCTGCCTGATTCATTCCGATACTAGCGATTGACTGCTGATCGGCGCGGGCGTTAAAAGCAGCCTGCTGCCTTTTGGATGCGGCAAAATTACTAAGAGCGCCCTGAGCTCCTCGGGCTATCTGATTGGATAATTGTGCATTACGACGCTGCTGATTCTGAGCTCTAATCAAACTGTTCTGTCGATCTGCTTGCGCACGACCAGAGCCCATCGCAATCAAAACGTCAATCAATGGATCCCTTGTCTGATATACAGTGAAACCCATTATTGTACTCCAAGTTTTTCGCGCATTTCATTTCCGGCTATGTGCTCGCACATCGAATCTACGAGAAAGCCGTTCGCGACGTAGTGTTCACCTGCACCTAACAGCAAGTCTCCACAAATAACCTCGTCAACCATCTCGAATCCGGTAATCATTTCCGGCCCGTCAACCATTGAGATCATCTGCCCAAGCCCGTAATCTCCCGCAGGCTTTCCACTGATAAGATGATCGGCGGTGATAATGATGGATTGATTGCTATCTGTCGTGATTTTGCGATACAGATCTTCGCGGCCCGGCAAAGCCTTACCGCATTCAACCGCAAGAACTTCGGTAAACCGGCCGTCGTGGCTTAAAACTTCATCTCCAACTCGGATATCTCTCAGCTTCTTTGGTCCGTATGGAGTCTCAAGGGTGGCGTCACCGTCTACACAGGCAGCCAGTGCCGCACCCGCCGTGAAAATGGCACCAACCCCCTTTCCAACCAACACCCCTGTCCCGACCCCAGCGGCAGTCATTCCGATCTGGCTGCCCATGCTCGGCCCTTCTGGCTCAGGAGCGCTCGCAGCACCAGCATTCTGCGCGGCTAAAATAAGCGGATTGATGCTAGGTGGAATGTCGCTCCGACTCCCAAGTAAATTGATGATTGCCTGGGCGTTCTGATTTCGGAAATTGAGCCGTGATGAATCGAAGTATCTCTGTAGATTCAATCGGTCGTCAATTCCTCTTTGAGATATACCACGCCGAATACTCTGAGAATCAGAAAAGGAGTTTGCGATATTAGCGTCAAGACCGCTGAGCAAGTTCATTCGATTCAACCCAAGACCCTGTCGTGACCCAAGCCGATCACCAGAAAGACGCTCGCGCAAGCCAATATCTTCTCGTTGCAACCTCTCGTTGATTCGAGCAAGAGCATCTCTTCGTTCCCGTTCGTTGCCCTGTCTGGCACCAGCCGTCAGCGTAGATGACCCCAATCCTCGCTCAAGCAGATTAGCCTGCGAACGATTGCCGGACTCATCAAATGCTCGATTCGCATCTTTACGTTCTTGCGTGCCAAGACCTTGGAGCCTAGCGACAAGATCGTCTTCACGTTTCTGAAAATCAAGACCAAGACCCTCGGAAAACCGATCGAAGAAACCTAATTGGTTGCCCTTTTGCCCAGAAAGCAATGCCCCCCTGGATTCCGCATCAGCGTCAGCACG
>JAJRZO010000353.1 GCA_024275215.1 Candidatus Zixiibacteriota bacterium
ATGTCTTGATGATCGGAGTTCTGGCAAAAGTGGTCTTTGGATGGCCGCTCTGGATTGGAGTCCTGATCGGCACGCTTTTCTCGATTATATATGTGTATTTTGGCGGCTTTCGATCAGTCGTAAGAACTGACCTGCTTCAGTTCGGACTCATGTTCATCGGATTCATAATCCTGCTGGTTTTTGCGGTAGCAAAATATGGCGGCATGGAATTCCTGACACAGAATCTTCCGGCATCGCATTTCACATGGAATGGCGGCAACAGTGGATGGTACATCGCAGTCTGGTATGTGATTGCATTGCAAACCCTGATCGAACCGACATTTTATCAGCGATGCTATGCTGCGAAGACCGCATCAGTCGCAAGACGCGGACTGTTGATCTCAGTCGTATGCTGGGTGGTGTTCGATTTTCTGACAACGTCATGCGGACTGTATGCTGCGGCGGCGATGCCGGGACTGAGCGATCCGGTATCATCATATCCCGCATTCGCCGCGATGATTCTTCCGGTCGGGATGCTCGGCCTGTTTGTGACATCACTGCTCGCGACAGTCATGTCGACTATCGACTCATATTCATTCGTAGCGGCATCGACATTCGGGCGGGATATTGTCTGGAGGTTTTTCAGAATCGCCGATGACAGGATCACATACTGGACACGATGGGGGCTTGTGATTTCGGCGTGTCTCGCAGTTTTCGCGGCATTGTTTTTCGAGTCGATCATCGATATCTGGCATCATTTCGGATCGGTCGGCACGCCTGCGTTGCTGGTTCCGCTGTTCACATCGTATGTCGGCAAGAGACGACTGTCACCGAAGATGACTCTGTTTTCGATAATCTCATCGGGATTGTTGTCGCTCGTGTGGCTTCTTTCGGGATTACTGTCACAATCGGGCAATTACTGGCTCGGAATCGAACCGATATTTCCGGGGTTGCTCTGGTCGATATTGCTGTGGTTCAAGTCTTGCAGGTCACGCCTGCTTCCTCCCACCTAAAAGGTGGGGCACCAGAGCAGCAACGGCATAAGAATTGGCTGGCACACTATCGGAGCTATTATGATGAATGGACTGGGTGTCCCATCCTTTGGGCGGGCTTCTTAAATAACGGTGCAACTTTCTCCCACCTAAAAAGTGGGGCACCAGTGCTGCTGTTGGCTTTTCTATTGGTCTGACACTCATCGGGGCATATAATGCAAAACACATAACTGTAGTGATTAAGATTAAATCACCGGAGCAATAGGTGAAATCTAATAGCACTCTATTTGATTTTATACTGAGAGAATGGTTGTTGATAGCGGCTGTATCAGGACTGGCTGCCACTTCATTCTATTTGAAGAAAGTCCCAGTGTTTCTGATGCCCGAACTTCAGGTGCTGTTTCTGCTGTGGCTTCTCTTCGTAGCCATTAAAGGGCTTGAAAACAGCGGCATAATGTCGAAATGTTCTCAGGTCATCGAAAAAGGTCGATTTGTTCCTCTCAAGCTCGTTGTACTAACCTTCATACTATCCGCATTTGTAACCAATGATGTAGCACTGATCATTATTGTGCCTCTGACACTGTCCCTCAATATCACAAGAAAAGATATTCTTGTTATTCTGGAGGCATTTGCCGCTAATGCAGGTTCAGCATTGACGCCGATTGGTAATCCGCAGAATCTTTTAATCTACTGGTTTTTTCATATCACTCCTTTGGATTTTATTAAGTCAATCGCTCCGTTCTCTGTTCTTTTCCTGCTGTTTCTCATTATCGTTTCAATCACTGTAAGAACGCAAAACAACAAAGCATCGCAGCCACGAAAAGCCGTGACAAGACGGGCTGTATACATATATGGCGTGTTGCTTGTTCTTGTGGATTTGATCGTACTCCATATACTGCCGATAGCTGTTGGCGCACTTGTGTTAGTCTATGCCTTCCTGTTTGACCGCAAGGCCCTGCGGGTGGATTATTTTCTGCTGATTACATTTTTATGTTTTTTCGGTATAGCTGACAACATCAGGACATTGTTGGTCTCAAACCTTGAACATACCGATCATGTCTTTATATTCTCTGCCTTATCGAGCCAGGTGATGGGCAATGTACCTGTTGCATTGTTATTCGCGAAGTTTACAACACAGTGGAAAGCACTTATCTGGGGTACGAATGTAGGAGGATTCGGAAGTCTTGTAGCTTCGTTTGCAAATCTGATTGCCTACAAATTTTACATTGCTCATGAAGATAGTGATAATGTGAAGTCATTTACAATTAAGTTTGTTGTGTATGGGTATGTAATGTTTTTCATGGGAATTGGTCTTTATTTGATAATGTTTTAGCCGAAGATGGCAGAATCGTTTCGCTACGCTCCGGGTTCTGCCTACTCGGCCATTCTGCAAAGCCGCATGGAATCATATCTTTACCTTGCGTAATCTGAGTGCATTTCCCACGACAGAAACCGAGCTGAAACTCATTGCAGCCGCCGCAATGATGGGACTCAGCAGAATACCAAAGAATGGATAGAGAATTCCTGCAGCGACAGGTACTCCCAAAGAATTGTAAACGAACGCGAGGAACAGATTCTGCTTGATATTGCGGATAGTCATGCGGCTCAGCTTTCTGGCTCGTATAATGCCTCGCAAGTCACCCTTGACCAGCGTCACTCCGGCGCTTTCCATTGCAACATCAGTACCTGTTCCCATCGCGATGCCGACCTGTGCCTGAGCAAGCGCGGGAGCGTCATTTATGCCATCACCGGCCATAGCGACATACTTTCCACGTTCCTGCAATTTTTTGACGGCCTCAGCCTTCTGGTCCGGCAGCACCTCAGCCATGATTTCATCGATTCCGAGTTCACCTGCAACCGCCTCGGCGGTCGTCTTGCTGTCACCAGTGAGCATTACAATAGTAATTCCTTCATCATGAAGCTGCCTGATCGCTTCCGGGGTTGTCTCTTTGACCGGATCAGCAACACCGATAAGGCCTGCAGGTTTATCCGCGACCGCTATAAACATTGCTGTTTCTCCTTTCCGTCGCATTTCTTCAGCCTTCTCGATGAGTGGTGTCGCGTCAATCTGTAATTGCTCCAGCAGTGCCCGGTTACCCAGTGCGACCTGTTTGCCGTCAATGGTTCCAACCACGCCTTTACCGGTGATCGACTCAAAGTTGTCACTTTGCGCCAGTTGGATATTACGTTCCGTTGCGGCATCGACTATTGCCGCTGCGAGTGGATGTTCGCTGCCACGCTCAAGACTTGCAGCGTAGTGCAGTATTTCATCGTTATCCCATGGATGTTCAGCATTGATCTCGACCAGCCTCGGTTTGCCAAGAGTCAGTGTACCTGTCTTATCTACCACGAGCGTATCGATTTTTCTCAAGACTTCGATTGCTTCGGCATTCTTGAACAATACACCTACAGTCGCCCCTTTACCGCTGGCAACCATGATCGACATCGGTGTGGCTAACCCGAGAGCGCAGGGACAGGCGATTATCAGAACTGCCACTGCATTGATCAGCGCGTGAGTAAGTCTCGGATCAGGACCGATCAAAGCCCAGATCGCAAAGGTCAGAACAGCTATGCCGATAACAGTTGGAACGAAATAAGCAGCAACGACATCGGCCAGTTTCTGAATAGGCGCTTTGCTGCGCTGAGCGTCCGCGACCATTTGTACGATCTGTGACAACAGCGTATCGGAGCCGATTTTTTCTGCTTTGATAACAATCGAGCCGGTGCCGTTGACAGTTGCGCCGATTACTTTTTCACCGGCGTTCTTCTCAACCGGTATCGGTTCGCCGGTAATCATGGATTCGTCTACTGAACTGCTTCCTTCAACAACCACACCATCGACCGGTATTTTCTCTCCGGGACGAACACGCAGCTTGTCGCCGAGTTGAACATGATCCAGAGGGATATCTTCTTCAGAGCCGTCCGCATTCACCCGTCGAGCCGTCTTGGGTGCTAATCCCAGGAGTGCCTTGATAGCAGCACCGGTCTGGCTCCGAGCGCGCAATTCGAGCACCTGTCCCAATAATACCAGTGTGACGATCACTGCGGCAGCTTCGAAATATACACCCACCACGCCGGACTCATCACGAAACGCCTGCGGGAATATACCTGGAAAAATAGCAGCTATCAGGCTGTATATATACGCGACGCCGACACCCAGTCCAATCAGAGTAAACATGTTCGGACTGCGATTTACTACAGACTGCCAGCCACGAACGAAAAAAGGCCAGCCTCCCCACAATACAACGGGTGTAGCCAGAATCAACTCAATCCAGGTCAGAGTCCGGGGATTTGCCAGCGATATTAAAAACTCGTGCAAACCGGGGATAAGATCGCCCATAGCTATAACTAACAGTGGCACCGAGAGAATTGCGCTAACCCAGAAGCGTCTGGTCATATCCCGCAGCTCAGGATTGTCTTCCTCATGAGTGGCAATGCGCGGTTCCAGCGCCATTCCACAAATCGGACAATTGCCCGGAGTGTCCTGAATGATTTCCGGGTGCATCGGACAAGTGTACTCTGTTTTTTGTGAGGGCAGCGGTAATTTTGGCTCCAACGCCATACCGCACTTTGGGCAATTACCGGGCGCTTGCTGGATCACCTCCGGGTGCATAGGGCAAGTATACTCGGTGGTTTCGGTTGCAGGTGGTGCGGCAATATCTTCCTGCTCTGCATCAATGTACTTCTTTGGACTTGCGACAAACTTCTCTTTGCAGTTGCTGGAACAAAAGCGGTAAGTTGTGCCATCGAATTCGAGTCGATTCTTTGCATCAGAATCAACGGTCATTCCGCATACCGGATCGACAAGTTCCTCTGGCGCGGAATTGGCATTATGCTCTTTTTCGAATTTCGCCTTACAATTCTCACTACAAAAATACTGGTGTTCGCCGTTCCAATCGAGACTGTAAGGTGTACTCTCCTCAACTGACATCCCGCAAATCGGGTCTTTATGTGTCACGACCTTTTCCTCCGATCCGTTGATTCTTCCTCGATCCTCTTTCAGTTTTGTTCCTTATAAGAAAATCCGAATCTGCTGTTGCGCTGGATATCATAGTATAATAACCAGTTATATATGTACGCAATACAATATTCTCTCAATCAGACCTGCCAATAATGGATATTCTCCAGGTCAGCCACATCGGAAACTCGGCAGCAGAGTTTGCCAGGCATCGTGCATGGCAGATTCATGGAACAGCAATCCATAGATAAGGCACAAAACAAACAACAATGCCAGAAACGTGCCTATAGCAAGTGCTACCGATTTGAAATGTAGTTTTGACATACTTAACTCATTTCTCTTTAGTGGCATCCCGGTTTATTCTCACCGGAAGAGTCATTTCCTTTCATGTCTTTACCAGCGCCTTCAGAGTTTTTCTTGTGCTTGCTGTGTGAGTGTCCGCCACCGCAACAGCCACCTTTCCTCATTATCAGAAAGAACAGCACACCGATCGCCAGGATCCAAAGAAGGTTTGTCATACTTTACCTACACGTTCCCGAGTTCCCGCTGAAGTCGCTGAAACTCTTCTCTGCTGATCTCACCGGCGGCGTAGCGCCGCTTTAGAATCTCAGAAGCTGACTGGTTCAACTCACTGTGTCTGCCACCCTGACTTATGAGGCCACGTATTGCCAGGACGGCAATGGCTACTATTATCAGCCAGAACAGTATCATCCCAATTCCACCAAATCCAAAACCCATCATGATAATCACCTCCTAAGCAGGTGTCGAAGCCACAGCCTCAATCGATTCCAGGACTGAAATCAGACGCAACTTGACTTCTCGTGCAACAGGGGTTAAGGCATCATTTCCGACTATGCCAAGATTCCTTACCGGATCGACGGCTACTACCCGCACCCTGTGATTGTTTAGTTCGTATACAATTACGTTACATGGCAGAAGGAGTCCCAGGTTTTCCTCTTCAGACAATGCCTGAAAAGCGAGTTTCGGATTGCATGCTCCGAGGATTCGATACTGGCGGAAATCAATGTCGAGCTTTTTCTTGAGAGTGTCTCGTACATCGATATCCGAGAGAACACCGAAGCCCTGCTCCTGCAATGCTGCTATTGTTTTTTCCACAGCCTGATCAAATTCGGTTTCAAGTTCGACTGCAGAACCATAATTGAACGTTTTCATCTTTCATTATCTCCTATTGTGATGCCTTCCATACTCATGGTCAGGCTTTTGCCTTCGCCGACGACTGGGTAGCCGTTGTCACGAATTTACAGACGCCGGTGAATATCATTATGTCGTTTCTGAGCTCATCCATTATCATACGATGTTTGTTCAGCGCGTTCCGCAAGCCATTGATTCCACCTGATCCGGCTACTTCCTCGAAGTGTTTCTCCAAATCAACGAAACGTTGCTTTATTACCGCAAAGCTCGTTTCAAGGTGTTGGAGCAGGTGGAGATCACTCAGATCATTTTCATCTGTCGTGGCCGATTCGGTGCCTGCATTCGCATAAGACGCCTGCGAGTGCGCTTTCATTGCGTAGTCCCCGATCGTAGCTCGTAATACAGCCACATGATACTCCGGGTCTCGATTGAATTCCTTTTCGCACAATGGACAGCACACCAGGTATTCGTGTCTATTATACTCGATGGTGTTTTGTGCCTTTGGTCTTGCAACAAGTTTGCCACATGTTATACAGCGATTCATCGGTTCCTCCGAATTAACGGTACTGACAGGGAGGGCAGTTTTGGCAACCCTCCCCTGTCAACCTGCGATTAATGGTCATGGGATTGCTTGTCAGCCTTCTGGGTTTTATTGCTGTCATTCATTCCCATCTTGCAGGGCATATTGCCGGAATTCATCATGTCGCCCATGTTCATGTCACCCATGTTCATTTTGGACATCATGTTCTGACACATGCTCATCTGATTGCTCATGTTTTCCTGCATCGACTGCATCATTTCCTGATACTTCTTCATTTCGGATTTCAGGGCTTTCATGTCGTCCATCTGCATCATCTGGTCGAAATGCTTCTCGAGTTTGTCGAGGTCATTCGCCATCGTTTTACAGTGTTCAGACATGTTGTTCATCATTCCCATCTGTCCGGGTTCGGCTGACGTGTCGCCTTTCATTTGCGACATGCGACCCTGGTTGCCGCCCATCATCTGGGCAGCTCCCAGGGAAACAAGACTGACAACCAACACTGCAGAGAGGATGTAAACTTGAATTGACTTTTTCATTTCCTTGTCTCCTTGTTTTAAGTTCTGACACAAAGTAAAGCAATGTACATGCCAAACAGCCAAATGCTCGCATAAGGCATGAATCAGCCGATGGTTACACATGGCGAGTGTTTGAAAGACTCTGACAAGAAGCAGGCTGAAATCAGAGACTATTCTTCAAGGCTGACTACTATTCTTCATTTTTCCGCAATAATCTCTGAAAAAGAACCATGCTCTGAGCGGGCACGAACCACTCATGGCGGGAGGTGGCAAACCTGTTTCGCTCCATTTCAGGTTTGCCCTATTTGGCTGCAGCGAAGTAGCGAAG
>JAJRZO010000354.1 GCA_024275215.1 Candidatus Zixiibacteriota bacterium
AGCAACAAGAGTTCTGGCGGGCTCATTCTATAAACTCGGTGATCAGATCAGAATAGACGCCCGCATGGAAGATGCAAAAAGCGGCAAAATCCTGCTGGGCGAAAAAGTCATCGGCAGCGATCTGACTACTCTTGTCGACAGCCTCACACAGAAAATAGCCCTCGCCCTCAATGTTAATAAACTGATGACCGGAAACAAAGGAGTGGCCAGCATCACCTCATCATCACCTGAAGCCTACAAGTATTATATACTTGGAATGGAAAAGTTCGGGTTGGATACTGAGAAAGCTATCAAATATTTCGAGAAGGCGATTGAGATTGACAGCACATTCGCTCTGCCATATATGCGTCTTGGAATGGCTTATGCGTTCAAGAGTCGCAATCAGGAGGCTGCGCGCTATTTCGTACAGGCACACAAGTATGCTGACAAGTTGCCCATCAAAGAAAGAACGCTTCTTGACATATACAGCGATATTTGGCTGAGACAGGAATTCGATAATGCATTCGCAAAGACGACTTCTTTTCTTACGAATTACCCGGATGACAAAGAGACTCGCGGCTATTACGCTCTGATGCTAAATACATTGAAGAGGGATCCTCAGGCTGCACTCGCCCAGCTCGATACAGTCTTAATGATCGACCCTAACTTCTACCCGGCTCTGAGCTGGTACGCTGATATATACCTTGGTATGGAAGAATATGATAAAGCTGTTGAGTATGCCGTTCGCGCTAAGAACGCAAATCCGGATACTCCGGGGCCAATGCTTGATCTCTTACGAATATATTATCGTCTGTCTCGATTCGATGAGGTTGAAAAGCTTGGCAACGAGATTCTTGAACGATTCCCTGACAATATGACAGCCAAGAATACACTTATTTCTTCTTATAACATCAGACATGAATTCGACAAGGCACGCAAGATACTGGAACTGGTCAGGAAGTATCATTCTGATGACAAGTATGCAATGATCAGCTACTACTCGGATCTGGCTAATCTCAAGTTCTGGGAAGGGAAATTTCATGCAGGCATGGATAACAGGTTTGAAGCCCTCAACATCGCGCTGTCATTAGGCGACAGTTCCTGGATAAACGGTGGTTATACTTCAATTGCATATTTTTACAGAAAATTTGGAATGTTGGACAGCGCTCTCGTATATAGCAAGGAATCTTACAAATGGGCAACTGGTTTTGGTGCTCTTAATCATGCGTTGAATCTGGTCAGGATTGATCAGTCACAGGAGGAGGAAGCACGCAGGATTATGAAGAAAGAACTCAGAGATTTTCGAGGTAAATTACCTGAAGAACTCTGGTATATCGCTGACAACCTTGAAGGACTTTTCGAGGGATATTGTAAGGCTGACACGAATCTTCTGATAAAAGCTCTTCAGAAGTTCATCGCAGAATCAGATCAAAAGAGTTCCGGCGATATGCTTGAACTTGGTACGTTGTTAGTCGAAAAGGGTCGTTTCAAGGAAGGCAGGGAAGCCCTTGAAAAGCTCCTGACAGGTGAGTATGAAACGCCGAATGCTTTCAGGCAATTGCAGGACGCCTACTATCTTGGCCGTGCCTGCGAAGGGCTTGGGGATATTCAGGAAGCGAAATCATATTACGAAACAGTTTTGAAGTATTGGGGGAATGCTGACATCCAATTGAAAGAAATCGTTGATACGAAACGAAGGCTCAGGAAACTGACGAGTTGAGTTTCTACGATGTTCTCCTACCGACAGAAACGAAGATGGCACTCTGATTCTAACACATTCCTAACAGAATCTGAACACTATCTGCGTGTTTTTATGTGTTCGTCCACCCGGAACAGATTTGTATTTGGAAATGGGATGAAGACATGACACAGCGATCAATCCTTATTATTGAAGACGAGGCAGATATTCGAAATCTGTTGCAGTATAATCTCGAGAAAGATGGATTCAGGACGGTTCCTGTAGCATCAGGAGAAGACGGGCTTCAGCTTGTCCGCAATGAATCTCCTGATATTATTCTCCTTGATTTGATGTTGCCCGGCATCGATGGTCTGGAGATGTGCAGAATTCTGAAGGCTGATCGAAAAACGAGCAACATTCCGATTGTAATGCTGACTGCCAAAGGTGAAGAGTCCGACATCGTCGCAGGTCTCGAACTCGGCGCTGACGACTATATAACGAAGCCATTTTCTCCGAAAGTTGTCATTGCGAGGATCAGGGCTGTCATGCGGAGACGATCATCCCGTCCCGCGACCGGCATTGAACCGATTAAGATACACGGAATTGAAATCCATCCCGGTAAACGATCAGTCATCGTTGATGGCAGGCATGTTGACTTTACACCGACGGAATTCGAGATCATCTATTTTCTTGCAACCCATCCCGGCTGGGTGTTTACCCGGTACCAGATTGTCGATGCGATCCGCGATGAAGTGGCTGCTGTGACAGACAGATCAGTCGATGTACAGATCGTCGGTGTCAGAAGGAAACTGGGTGATTTCGGCGATATTGTAGAGACTGTCAGGGGCGTAGGTTATCGAATGAAAGAGGAAGAATGACTCGAAGACGGATGCTCTGGCAGCTTTACCCATCCTACCTGCTGCTTACTATCATCGCTGTTGTTGCCATTATATGGTATACTTCAAGCACATTTCGCGACTTCTATGTGAAAAACATCGCGGGCGATCTCGAATCGAAGGCACATTTGGTTGAAGCACAGATTGAGCAATTTATCCGTTCAGGACAATATGAAGCTGTTGACAGCTTATGCAACAGACTGGGCAGGAACAACTCCACCAGAGTAACAGTCATACTTCCGTCAGGCAGGGTAATCGGAGACTCCAGAAAAGACATATCGACAATGGAGAACCATTCCCACAGGCCGGAAATCTCAGAAGCGCTTCGCGGGAATGTCGGACTTTCAACCAGATACAGCACAACTCTCACAGCCACGCTGATGTATGTTGCGATCCCGATAAGAATTAACGGTCAAATTGCAGGCGTTGTGAGAACAGCCATACCGATAACATCCGTCAAACTGGCTCTCAGTGAAATCAGGATGAAGATTGCCCTCGCGGGTGTAGCCGTTGCGATTCTTGCGGCTCTCATCGGTTTCTTTGCAGCGCGGAGAATCAGTCGGCCACTCGAACACCTGAAAAATGCTGCTGACAGCTTTGCAGAAGGACG
>JAJRZO010000355.1 GCA_024275215.1 Candidatus Zixiibacteriota bacterium
CCCCAAAGCGCTATTAAACTCTAACAGGAGCCCAACCCTGTCACTCCCGCGCAGGCGGGAGTCTATTCTAACCATAACTTATTCAATGGATTCCCGCTTTCGCGGGAATGACACCACTTCCCTCTGCAAACACTATTACTTACATCCCACATCTTGTGGGACAGCCTCTGGACATCTGCCGGCCACAGGGTAAGTAGATTACTTGTTGCCTGCCCCAAGAAATACATTTATCAGTTGGCGAGCTCTTAGCAAAGAGGTTTGCTGGGCTGAGATGACCAGACAGTTGGCTGCTGCGCGTTCACGTGCGGCTTTGACTGTATCAGACGATTCTGCGTAAACAGCCCGTACACCAGCATACTTGTTCAGTCGTATACCGAGTTCCGCTCCAGTTTCTGAAATAATTATTGCCACTGCCTTACCATCGGAGTTCAAGTAGCGAACGGGTTCGCTCAGGTTTCCATCCGAAGGAAGTTCGTTTGTGGTCACATCATCCGAAAACATGTCAACAAGATTGTGCGCCAAGTCTCTGGAATACCGATCACTCCAAAGACTGACTCGTGTGAGCTTGTCGTCCGGCGATGTGGATGAATTGCTTTCGATCTGTACCTTGACTCCGAACTGATTGATAGCATCCTTTGCCGAAGGCGTGATTATATGACGGGATGGAATCAGAAGGTCTTTTCCAAGCCTGTGATAATCCTCGACCATCTGCAGCGTAACAAGAAACGGTTTTTGCAATTGCCGAGTGCGCGGCCTGACCGGCTCAGGACGAGGGGCAGGTTCTGTTTCAGTAATACCGAATTCCTTGTCGAGAACCTTTCTGACAATGTCAGCCATTTCTTCGACCGAGATATAGCGCTTGTCCGGCATCAGACTCCTCAGTGTTACCTGCGACATTATACCTGTGTTTCGACTGATAGTCAAGATTGGCAAGAATAATGACAGATGATGTGCGTTATTATTTTCTGCAGATCGCGAAGAGTCGAGATGCGTTGTCGATAGAGTCGTCATTTTCGAAGGATGAGAATGCTATCCGGCTGAAGCCCGCATGCGCCAATGCCTTCTGAATGAATGCCATCGAAAAAGTTCGCTCCACAAGTAGTTCTTCGATAAACTCAGTCTCACCCCTTGAGTCTCTGACAAATGCTTCGATTCTGATCGTACGTGTCTTTGTTCTTGAATCGTATTTACCGCGCTGGCTTACGATGTACCTGTTGCGCTCCATGTAGAAATACGGTTCCCACTCCCTGAGGCCGCGTTCGGTGAGAATGTCGAAGAGATAATAGCCGCCATCATTTGTATGGAGGCTTGCGCAATCGAATGCCTGTTGCAGGTCGCTGTCGGATGAGAGATGGTTCAGCGCGTCATAGAAGCAACCGGTGATATGAAATGTTTCTCTGAGATCGAAGTCACGCATATCAGCAACATGAAATTTTGTCGGGAGTGTGAAGGACTTCGATTTGGCGACAGCAATCATCCGACTGGACTGATCAATGCCGGTGACTGACAGACCGCGTTCATTCAGAAGATGAGCCAGTATTCCTGTTCCGCAGGCAATGTCGAGAAATGATGATGGCTTTGTATCAATCAAATTCAGGAATTTACTGATATGTGGCCATAGCCTCGATGTGAAATCCGCCCATCCGAGAATATCGTAGTATGGGGCAAGTTGTGAATAAGCTGTCATTGTCACACTCAGGCATTGTTCGGATGTCTATCCAAGAAATATGGCGGGCAAAAGCCCGCCATACCATAAGAATCATGACATCGTGATCTTATCGCTCGCCCCTGAGATCATTTCCGGGTTCGAGCAACTTTGTGTATTCTTCTTTCGAACCGAGCACCTCGAGTGCTTTGAGCACATAAGGATCGGTCTTAAGAACCATTTCTTCATACACTCCGCGCTCGCCGTACTGTTTGCGGATAATCTCTCGTTTGATGCGGCGAGCAATGTAATCTTTCGATTTGTCGAAATCATTTTCCTTTTCACGTTCGATCATTTTGCGAACATCATCGATATCTTTCTTGAACAGATCAGTTTTGTCGGCGTCGGAGACAGCTTCGACAAAATCATCAAGAGCGATTTCCATCTGGCTGCGGTATTCAAAATCATTGTCAGCACAGAATTTCTTGAACTCATCGAACATCTCGTCGGTGAATTCAAAATTCCGTGAAATCTCGGGATGGTGGGAAGTATAATCGACCGCGAATCTGAAAAACATCGACTGCCTCTCAAGGTTCATTTCAATCGGCTGCCATTTCTCACGCTCAACTTCGATGTCGGGAACAATCCCGCCACCGCCATACACAGCCCGGTCGCCGTTGGTGTAGAATACTTCACGTTCGGAGTCAACTTCACTCGAATCACCCTCGAGTTTGGCTTCTTTCATCTTTTCAGGGTGTTTAGTTGAGCGTTCCGGCTTTTGTATACATCTTCCAGATGGCACATAGTACTTCGCTGTTGTCAGTTTGAGTGCGACATCAGCATCACCTGTCCCACCAAACACCTGTTGTACAAGTCCCTTGCCGAATGTTTGATTGCCGATAATTACGCCCCTGTCCCAATCCTGAATGGCTCCCGACACAATCTCTGAAGCAGAGGCAGTGCCGCCATCGACGAGGATGACAAGTGGTTTATCCGGATAGAGCGGCTCTTCCTCGCAGGAGTACCGACGCTCAGAAGAAGGAAGACGACCGCGTGTATACACAACGAGTTTATTCTTGTCGAGGAATAAGTTGGCAGTCGAAATCGCCTGGGAAAGCAACCCTCCGCCGTTCGATCTGAGATCAAGGATGAGTCCTTTAAGTTCCGTCGTGTTCTGGAGACTGTCGATCGCGGCACGAAGCTCATCTTCAGTCGTTTCGGCAAAACGAGAGAGTCTGACATAACCAATGTTGTCGTGGACAATGCCGGAGTAGTTGACACTGTACAACGGAATTTCGGCGCGAGTGACTTCGTAGTCGAGTTCCTCCTCGTAGCCGGGTCTCTTGACAGTCAGGGTGACCGATGTTCCCGCTGGTCCACGCATTTTCGATGAGGCATCCTCGACCGTCATATCCTTGGTATCTTCGCCTTCAATAGCTGTCACGAGATCGCCCGCCATCAATCCGACTTTGTAAGCAGGCGTTCCTTCCATTGGCGCGATGATTGTGATATAATCACCCCGCTTGCCAATCTGCATTCCCAGCCCTTCATACTTACCGTGCGTATTCTCCATCAGGTGTTCGTATGATTTTTTCTCCATCAATACTGAAAATGGATCAAGATCATCGAGCATCCCTCGTATACCTGCATAGGCAAGGTCTTTGGGGCTGACTTCTTCCATGTATCTCGAATGGATATTGTATGCCATATCTACGAGAAGACGAGTGTAGTAGAGAATCGTTTTCTCGCGGGTGGCAAAGTTGTCGAGAGAGTCGTCGGGCTGATTCCCAGTGTCTCCCGTTGTCTGCTCCTGTGCTATAAGATTGTCGTAACGAGCAGACTGTTCCGCCTGACCGGCACCTACCAGCCAAACCATCGCTACCGCAATAATCGTTACTATCAGAGCATACATCCCGGTGTGTCTCGTGTTACTCATCTATGCCTCCTGAAGAGTTCTTGCCAATCCGAACACAATGTACGACAAATCAAGGATTTGTCAAATCCAGCCGAAAACCTGATGTCCCGATGAGTGCCCCTGTATCTCCTTGTATTTATAACAGTTATGAATACGCAAGGTTTCGTTTTGCATTGTTCGGTAAAATGTGAATGGCAACTGATTGTATCGTCGTGCGTTATGAGATATGTCGTTTTGGGTTCAGGAGTTGTCATCTCTGGGTGGAGTCTCCGTTCGGGTTGTCTGCCGTAACTGAGTAATAATCAACGGGATACCGGGTCGGGAAATCCAACGAGATCACTCTGTTCAGTATTGGTTCAGCGATTTGCATCTCAATTTGCATATTATACTGTATGTTGCAGGTCAGACGGACAAGTCGTCCGATCCGGACGGATAATTCTCGAAACAGTTTCAGGACATTTGCCACCCATGTTCTCTGGTATCATTGCCGAGCGTTAAATCAGAATTAGAACACACTGAATTTCAGGTATTTCTTCGGATTTGCCATCAGATCAGTGACAAATGTGTTCATTCGAGCGACGAGATCCGCCATTTCGTTATACAATTCCTGATCGTCAATGAGCTGCCCCATCGTTCCCTTGCCACTATCGATTTTTGTGAGAATCGTATCGAGCCTCGCAGTTGCGGACATCATATTGTCGAAGAGTGCCGGGTCTTTGAATAATTTGGAAATTGTGCCGCTACCATTGAGCAGTTCTTCCGTGAGAGCATGAAAGTCATGCTTCATATCGCTCACATCACTTGACATCATCGCAGCAGTACGGTCGAGTGTGTTGACAAGTTTGTTCGACTTGTCGACCAGAGTTACTAACTTTTCCGCCAGTTCGTGGTCATGCAGCAGCATCGGCACTGTTCCTGAACCGGTATCAGCTGTCGCTAACAAATTGTCGATTGATACAAGTATGTTTTTGACTCGAGCGGCAATTTCAGGAGCTTCTTTCAGTGCGCCATCGAGTCCGGTTATCCCTCCTGCCGGAATTATTGAACCATCCTCAAGCAAAGTTTCAGATGGCGGTCCCGGAATCAGTTTCAAGTATTTGTCACCAATCAAACCTATTGTGGAAATCTGAACAACAGTGCCGGGTGTGATGAGATAATGTACCGAACCCTTGATCTTGAATTTCAATGCAATTTTTTTGTTAGGTTCGACCGGATTCTTGAGGAACTCTATGGAATAAACATTCCCGACTTCGACACCCGCAAGCCACACGGGGGAACCTATCACCATGCCTTCAAGTTCACAGAAGTAGGAAGTGTAACTTATCTTTTTCTCAAATATCGATGTCCCTGCACCTCTGAAAGAGGCATACAGTGCAAACACAAGTCCCAGAAATACAACTATCCCGACCTTGAGTTCGCTCCACTTAACTTTTCCAGCTCTTTGCATTGTTATCAGCTCATTTCTGCCAGCAACCTGCAGTGTTTTTCGATCACACTGTTAAATGGTCCCAAAAACTTGATAATATTCTGATCCTTGCATGAAAGCAACTGCTTTCCCGTACCGTCAAATATCTTTTCTCCCGAATCGATCATGATGAATCTGTCAGAGACTCTGAAAGCATCAGTAATCTGATGCGTTACGACGATTTGCGCAGTTGTCTTTTGATCACCGATTTTGTTTATGATGTCTGTGATACGTTTAGTCGCACGCGGATCGAGACCGGTTGTTGGTTCATCGTAGAGCATAACCTGAGGACGAGTTGACACAAGTGCGCGTGCGATAGCGACTCGTCTCTGCATTCCACCGGAGAGTTCATCCGGCAGACGGTCAATCAATTCCGGATCGAGTCCGACAAATTCGAGCATTGCTGAAACTTCATCCGAAATGTCGGCAAGTTTCATCTTCGAATGTTCGAGAAGATAGTATCCGATGTTTTCTCCGACGGTAAGCGAATCAAACAGGGCGCCATCCTGGAAAACCATTCCCATGCGTTTGCGAATCTTGCGAAGTTTCCGTTCCTTCATCGATGATATGTCTATCCCATCGACAAACACCTGACCGGATGTCGGGTAGTATAACCCAAGGATAAGTTTGAGCAGAGTACTTTTCCCCGAACCTGATGCACCGATGATTGCGACTGTCTCGCCCTCGGCAATATCGAATGAGATACCCCGAATGATGTGGTTATCTCCAATATAGAAATGTACATCCTCGAGCGAAATCACAAGTACCCCTTGAATAACGAGATAACCAGTTTTGTGATAAGGAAATTGACGAGAAGGATAGTAATCGAAGTCAGCACGACACTGCTGGTAGTCGATCTGCCTACTCCTCTTGTACCGCCTTTGGTCGAAAAACCTTTATAGCATGAGATGACAGCAATCACTATTGAGAAAGCGAATGGTTTGAGCAAGCCTATCGTGATATTCCCGAAGCGCATCCTGTCCATGACATTTGCCCAATACAGAGTTGATGAGACATGCGAAACGAATATTGCTATGATCCACGCACCAAACAAAGCAATAGCGTCAGCGATGATGGTCAGAACCGGAACCATTATGACGAGCGAGATCAGTCTTGGCGTCGCGAGTTTTTTGATGGGATCAATGCCGAATGCCCGGAGCGCATTGACCTGATTTGACGATACCATAGCTGCAATTTCGGCGGTGATTCCGGATGCCACGCGTGCTGCGATCATCAAGCCTGTCAAAACCGGTCCCAGTTCTCGAACGATGGCTATCGCCATGATTCGCCCCAAATAATCTTTGGAGCCTACATCCGCAAGTTCGTATGAGAACTGTAAAGCCATTCCCTGACCTGCAAAAATTCCGGTGAGAATGACAAGATACAAAGACCCAACACCTATATAGTACATCTGTTCGAAAGTTTCGTAAGGATATATTGGCTTACCAAAGATTCTGATTAGCATCTGCCCCCCAAAGATGGTCATATTCTGCAGTTCACTTACGAAGTGCTTAAGACCGCCTTCCATCTTCCTCAGCAAAGCGAACATCGATCTCCTTTCGAGTCCTTCATGCGGACGTAGTAGAGAATACATGATGAACG
>JAJRZO010000356.1 GCA_024275215.1 Candidatus Zixiibacteriota bacterium
CCTCGGAGCGGGGACATTCAGGCTGTTGTCAAAACCGAAAGTTGCGATAGTGGCAGGTGACGGGATAAGTTATATATCTTTCGGGTCGCTCTGGTATACAATCGACAAGGAACTTTCTTTCCCGCATTCCCTGATACAGCTTTCGCAGATTCGCAACTCCTCGCTTGATCAGTATAATGTAATCATTCTGCCGGGGAGCTGGGGGCCGATGAAGTCTTATCTTGGCAAAGGAGGGGAATCCAATCTGCGTGACTTCGTATCTGATGGCGGGACGCTTATCTGTATGGGCGCATCGGCTGTCTGGGCGGCCGATTCATCATCGAAAATGTCACAAACATCACTTATGCGTCAGGTGCTCGACAAGCTCGACAGCTACAACAAGGCTGTAACACGCGAGCTTGAAGCCGAGAGTCCGAGAGTCGATACGATGGCTATTTGGCATCCTGATAAAGTTCCCGCTGAAGAGAAAACTAAGGATGAAAAGAGCGATAAGAAGAAGATTACCAAAGAGCATGATAAATGGTTAAGAAAATTTTCGCCGGCAGGTGTGATAATGAAAGCGAATCTTGACATGGAGGACTGGCTTTCTTTCGGTATGAAGAAATCTGTTCCGGTGATGGTATACAGCAACCATGTATTTTTGTCGAAACCACCGGTTAAAACATCAGCAAGATTCGCTCGGCCTAACAGTCTCCGGGCATCAGGCCTGCTCTGGCCGGAAGCACGAGAGCGCTGGGCAAACTCAGCCTTCGTCACCCATGAAGGAAAAGGTTCGGGTCAGATTATCCTCTTTGCGACAGATCCTAACCAGAGAGCATATTTCTACGGTACTCGCAAGATGTTTCTTAACGCTGTTCTTTACGGTCCGGGCATGGGTACTCGATTCGAAGGGCCGTATAAAGAAGAGTAAGCAGAAGAGGGAAGAGTGGAAGGCCGGAAGAGTATCAGAAGGTTTCCAATATGAGTAAGGATATAGAATATGATTAGTCCCGGCCCGTCGTAAATATGATTGGGCGAAAGTTCCAGCAGGTAAAAAACACTTTGCAAAGCTCAGGATTTTAATCTGTGCTTTAGTGGACAGCAGACACCTTCTTCTGCCACATAAGTAAGAGGGGTTCGGGGTGTATCTCCCTGTGAGGAGACGAAGGGTGGTATTATCCCTTTTTTAGTTTGGAGTATTATCCGCTTAAAAGCATGGATCCGGATAGAAAAGGGAAGGATTCCGCCAAGCCTTATCTTCTTGACATTGGCAGACAATAACGTATACTTTCCGCCTGCTGTTTTGAACGATTTATGACCCCTTCGTCTAGTGGTCCAGGACTCCGCCCTTTCACGGCGGCAACACGGGTTCGAGTCCCGTAGGGGTCGTATTTTTATTAAACTTAGAAGATCAATCCACTCTTAGACTCTGTTTCAGGGTGATAGTCCAGTCATAGAACCTCTAATCATAAGCTACTTTCTTTCCCACAGCTTGCCCCAACCTTTCTTTCTGTGTATCATTACAGCCATGTTATTCCCTTGCAGAAATTGGGTAATATCATGAAGATAGAGAAATAACCCAATGAGAATAAGTGAGGTCAGATATGGGTATTTATACAGTTCCAATGCCGGAGAATGAGCCGGTACGAAGTTACGAACCGGGTTCGGCAGACAGGGAAGCGATCGAAAAAGCTATTTCCACACTTAAAGATCAGCAGATCGATATTCCGCTGTTTATTAATGGCAGAGAGGTTCGCACCGATAAGAAGATCGAAATCCGGTCACCACATAACCATGATCTTGTACTCGGATATTACCATCAAGCCGGGGAGAAGGAGATCAGGGAATCGATCGACAGTGCCCTTGAAGCTCAGGCTGGCTGGTCGACAATGCCCTGGGAACATCGAGCGTCAATCTTTCTCAAAGCAGCTGATCTTCTTGCTGGCCCTTACAGATATATAGTAAATGCCGCAACAATGCTGGCTCATTCCAAGAATGTATTTCAGGCTGAGATAGACGCAGTCTGTGAACTTGTTGATTTCTGGCGTTTTAACGCCGCATACATGTAAGAGATTTACCATATACAGCCTGAATCGACCGACATGATCTGGGATCGGATGGATCACCGTCCGCTTGAAGGATTTATCTTTGCGGTAACCCCTTTTAATTTTGTGTCGATCAACGGCAATCTCCCGACCGCTCCGGCTATGCTTGGGAATGTGTCGGTCTGGAAACCGGCCTCTACTGCGGCATATACATCGCATTTTCTCATGAAGATTCTTCGTGAAGCGGGTCTGCCTGATGGAGTGGTCAATATGGTATTCGCTCGTGGAGCCGATATTGGTGACCATGTTCTTAAGAACAGAAACTTAGCGGGAATTCATTTCACCGGATCGACATCAACCTTTCAGCATATGTGGAAGACAGTCGGAGCTAATATAGCCAATTATAAAAGCTACCCGAGAATTGTCGGAGAGACCGGAGGGAAAGATTTCATAATAGCTCATCCGTCATCTATCCCCGATCAGGTAGCGACAGCGATAACAAGGGGAGCGTTCGAGTACCAGGGACAGAAATGTTCAGCGGCGTCACGTTGCTATTTGCCAAAGTCACTCTGGCCAAAGATAAAGGATACGCTCGTTAAGCAGGTTACCGAGCTTAAGATGGGAGATCCAGAAGATTTCTCCAATTTCATCAATGCCTGTATCGACGAGTCCGCCTTTAAGTCTATTACAGCGTATATTGATTATGCGAAAGAATCTGATAAGGCGGAATTTATTTGTGGCGGTAACTACGATATGTCGAAAGGGTATTTCATCGAGCCTACTGTCGTATTGACAACCGACCCAAATTTCAAGCTACTTGAAGAGGAGATATTCGGTCCTGTGGTTACAATTTATATCTATGAAGATAATGAATTCGCAAATACTCTGCATCTTTGTGACCGGACATCACCTTATGCCTTAACCGGCGCGATATTCGCGACCGACCGAAATGCAATCGCTCTTGCCGAAAGAACACTCCGCAACGCCGCAGGTAATTTCTATATCAATGATAAGCCTACCGGCGCGGTGGTAGGCCAACAGCCGTTTGGCGGTGGACGGGCATCGGGGACGAATGACAAAGCGGGTGGTATTCAGAATATGCTGAGATGGACATCGCCCCGCTCGATCAAAGAGAACTTTGTTCCCCCTACTGATTACAAATACCCGTTTTTGGCTAAGTAAAACAGGAAATACGATAGTCAGCCAAGTTAAAGCCGAAAGCTGTTTTCAACAATTAAAGGCGGAACTTTTAATCGGTTCCGCCTTTTTATTTTACTGTTGAATTGGAGTCTACACTTCAACTTTATTCATATATGAAACGTATTGCCTGTCGTTCTGCTGTATATGTTCTGTAAGCCAATCTCTTAAGAATATCATTATTTCATTACTTATGACCGTATGTCCTGATTTGACCTGTTCCTGAAAGCTGATAACTTTTTTAGTGAGCTTGTCATGCAACTCCTTATGGTGGTCAGATCCGGGATAACCGGCATCTCTCATCATCTTCTCTTCAAACGAGAAATGGGTTTTTGTATAGTCTACGAGTTCATCGAGAGTTTTTATGATCATCGAAGAACTTTTCTTCTCAACCATGGCAACATGAAGATTGTTGATCAGGTCGACAAGTTTCTTATGTTGTCTGTCGATTTCAATGATTCCGAGAGTTAGTCTGTCGCTCCATGGAATGAGAAGACTGCTGTCTGAGTCGGATAGCTCTTCAACAGCTCCGCTTTTGATTTTGAATGACCTGACCAGGTATCTAAGTATGTCGGACTGAACGGAGAACTCATTGGCTACCGCCGCGGATCGTTCAGCACATGATGCGGTATTTTGCGAGACAGCGGCGATTCGGCCTATCCCTTTGGCGACCCCCTCACTTGCTATTGCTTCCTCCGAGGATGCCGTAGCGATCTGCTGGATCATTTCCTGTACACGGGCTGAGTATTCCGCTATCGAACGAAGACTATTGCCGGCGCGGTCAGCCAATTCCTTACCGGCCTCAACTTCTTCAATCCCCCTTTGAACAGAATCGACGGCAGACTTCGTTTCTCTCTGGATTGACTTGATCATTTCGGTGATCTCATCAGTAGCAGAGGTAGTACGTTCAGCCAGTTTACGAACTTCGTCGGCCACTACTGCAAAGCCTCGTCCCTGATCTCCTGCCCGAGCCGCTTCGATTGCAGCATTGAGGGCAAGGAGGTTTGTTTGGTCGGCTATTTCACTTATCACTCCTACGATGCTTCCGATCCTGTCAGAAGATGAAGCGAGTGATTGTATGGTAGTAGCTGAACCCTGAACAACATCGGCAATACGGCTCATTCCTTCTATAGTCTGGGCCACTACTTTATTCCCCTGGCTGGCCGCATTGGCGGCATCACGAGCAAGTTCGGTCGCTTCGCTGGCATTTTCCGATGATTGAGCGATAGTTGTTGTAATCTGTTCTACAGCGTATGAGACCTGATTAGTATCATCGATCTGTTCAGTCGCACCTTTGGCAAGGTCTGTGGCTACGTTTGAAAGGTCTTTTGATGTTTCCAGGAGGCGGTCGACTTCACAAAGCATAATTGCAAACGTTCTGTTGAGGTTTTCTGTCATACTGACAAGGTGCTTGCCAACTTCGTCGACATCCGAACTCGGCTTGAAATCGAATGAGAAATCGTTCTGCTCCAGTTTTGTAGCAACGTCTCTGATCGAGATAAAATACTTCCGGATATTGTTAAGTGACTTGGAGGCGTTCCCGATTTCATCATCACCATGCTCTCTTATTTCGGTAGAGAGGTTGCCGGTGGCGATCTCCTCAGCATCTTTTTCGAGAAGGCGCAACCGGTAGGTTATTCTGTTTCCAACCAGAAAAGCGGAAGTCAGGGAGATAATCAGGGAAAGGATAGCTATCCAGATAGTGCTCGACGCACTCGAGAAGATTTCATCGGTGACGTTGGACAGAGATATTTTGAATTGGGAGTTCATCATGTCTACATAGCTGTCGACCTTGTTAGTCAGCAGTGAAGATGAATTGTCGAGCCTGACCATTAGCTGATTTTCATCGTGCGGATCTACTCCGGTATATGAAACGGCTACTTTCCTGCCAATGCTGTAGTAATCTTCAAAGGCGCGCTTTAGGCGCATAAGTTCACGGGAGTTTTCACTGTTTAGATTGACAAGCTCATCAAGTGACTGATGAAAGACTTTAGCCCATGCCTCGGCCACTTCAAGACGGCTGTTAAGTTCCTTTTGATTCTCAGTTGATGTAAAGTCGGTTAACCATTGCTGAACTTGAACTGTTGCGATCTTGAGTTGCTGAGAATATCGCACTCTGGCCAGATCGGAATCCTTTACTATTTTGAGAGTATTAACTGCTGAAACTTGTCCAAAAAAACTGAAGTAACCTAAGGTTATGACTCCAAGAACTAATGGAATCATCATGATTAGCAGTTTCGTTCGGATTTTTATGTTAGCAAGAAAATCCATAGCCTGAACTCTTTATTCTCTATTTTGCGATACCGTTTCAGTTGACGCCAATAAATTAACAGATCAAGTGAACGGTGTTTAGTGGATGTTTCTTTCCCTTCTTGACATTGTCGGTCACAAAAGTTGGTACTTGATAGTCGGCAGTAAAGGGAATTGATCAGGTGATGACAGGAAGATGTAGTTGCGCATGAATTGAACAGAGATGATAACTGTTGTAATCGGCTGTTTTTTGGTATGTTAGATTTATATGGTAATTGAGTACGGATCTCCCGAGAAAGAAAAAGCTATACTCGTCGGAATAGCCAGAAGCAGACTCGCCAGAGCGAAGGTAGAGGAGTCTCTTGATGAACTAAAGGAACTGGCACTTTCGGCTGGGGCAGAGGTAATAGGAATACGTATACAGACAAAGGCTCATCC
>JAJRZO010000357.1 GCA_024275215.1 Candidatus Zixiibacteriota bacterium
GGCGACCGTGGCAACATCAAGACCGAGTATCGCTGCTCTCTCGATATCGACATCAACTTTGAGTTCCCCTTTGCCGGGTTGAAAATCATCATTGATACTATACACACCCGGTACTGTCGCTAATGAATCTTCTAATTCATTGGCCAGTTTTTCGAGCTGATCGAAATGCTTGCCCTTGATCTTGAACTCGATCGGCGCTCCAACTGGCGGTCCTGTATTGATTGTTGTAATCTTTACTTCTTCGGTCCCTGCAATAAGCGGACTAATCAGCGAATCCATCATCGCACGAAGTTCAGGGCCTGTGTAACGCCGCTCTTTCTTGTTTTTCAGATTGACAATGATCTGCCCGACATATGATCTCCGAATCCACTCTTTGTCAGTCTGCTGAATGCCTCCATTCTCAATCACCGATTCGACTTCACCCTCAGGGAGTTTCCACGCAAGCTGCCCTATGCTTCTGAGGATTTCATCGGTTGCCTCGATTCGCGTGCCTGGCGGAAGATCAACGAAAATCTGCATTACATCCATTTCATCCTCGCGAAACAGTTCAACACCTGTAACTGCGAAGATGAATACGCCCGCTATAACAAGCATCACGACAACTGATATTACTGCTGAATAGCGATGACGAATCGTGAATGATAACATCCTGAGATACCGACGCCTCAGTTTCCCAAACATGGGCCGATGCTTCTTCTTACCAGTTTTGAGTTTTCCACTCCACTCCGCGAAATGTGATGGGAGAATTATGAACGCCTCGAACAGAGATGCTATGAGCGTCAAACTGACAGTAATAGGAACAATTCTCATGAACTTCCCAATTATGCCGGGGACAAACATCAGGGGCAGAAATGCAGCAATCGTCGTTGCCGTAGCTGCTACAACCGGGCCGGTCACTTCAGCAGTTCCGACTTTGGCCGCCTGATGTGAATTCAGACCCTGTTGGAAATATCGGTAACAGTTTTCAATTATGATAATAGCATCATCGACAACAACTCCGAGAACAAGCACAAGTCCAAAGAGCGAATTCCCGTTGAATGATTCCCCTTTCCACCAAAGGAATATAAATGTAAGCAGAAATGATATGGGAATACCTAATGCTGCAAACATCGCATTGCGCCAGCCCATCGCAATCGTCAACAGAATCAGCACGAGAATAAGTCCGAAATATGCGTTGTTGGCCAGAGCCGAAAGTATTTCATCAATCATTATGCCTGTATCACCGGAAATCGAAATCGTCACACCGGGCGGAAGTTTCGACTTATAGTAATCGCATGTCTGCCTGATCTGTTTGATGAGAGCTATCGTATTGCCTCTCGGTTTCTTTGATGTCGTGATTGTCATCGACTTCTTGTCGTTGAAGCGGGAGGTTGTCTTCCGATCCTGAAATGTATCGGAGACATCTGCAACATCTGAGAGTCTTACGAATCCCCCGTCAGGGGTTCCACTTACGATCACATCGCGTATTTCGTCGATAGAACTGAACTGTCCGACTGTCTTGAGCAAATACTCTTCCCTGCCGACATCGATTCTGCCGCCGGGAATTGACACATTCTGTGAATTCAACGCCGCCACGATGTGGCCAAGAGTAAGCCTATAGTATTCTAACTTTGATGAATTGACTTCCACCCATATTTCGCGGTCGCGTGCGCCATAGACAGTTGCTTTCGATATATCATTGATATCATCGATGATGTCTCGAAGATCCTCGGCAATTGCTTTCATCTCTTTCTCAGGAATATCGCCTGAGATCACAATCGTAACCATCGGCACCATTTCAGATGTGCCGAAGCTTATAATGATTGGTGCTTTAGCTTTTTCCGGCAAGTCACGCATCGCGTTCACTTTGGATTCGAGGTCCTGATAACGTTTATCGAATTCGTCATCCGACATCGACTCGAACTTCACCGATATTTGTGACATTCCTTCAGAGCTTGTCGAGGTGATCGATTCTATATCGTCAATGTCGTCGATCTCATCCTCAATCGGAATCGTCACATATTGTTCGATTTCATCTGGTGCTACACCGGGGTATGGAACAACAATAAATCCCCAGTTCATCGACATTTCAGGTAGAAGCTCTCTCGGTAAACCAGGCATAGCCCAGAACAGCCCTATGACGATTATTCCGATCATCAACAGGTTCACTACAACCGGGTTGTTGACCGAGAAGTTTGAGAGTTTATTCATAGTTTGATAATCTGCTACCGGGTAATTACAACTTTCTGGCCATCACGAAGACTGTGTTGCCCCACGACAACAAGTGTATCTCCGGGGATAACCCCCGACAAAAGTATGACATTGTTAAAACGTTGCGAGCCAACGCTGACATCTCTCATACCAGCTACGCCATTCTCCACAATGAACGCGACTTTCTTCTCATTGCGGCTGAGTACCGCATCAAATGGAACGACAATTGCATCCGAAATAGAACCGGTCACGATACTTACATCAGCAAGCACTCCGGGCAGGAAAGCTCGTTCATTGTTAGGAACAAGTATTTTAACCGGGAACTGCTTAGTCGCCTCATTAGCTTTGGTCGAAACAGAATGTACGATTCCTGTCACGACATTGTCGGGAATCAACCTCGACCGAACATTGGCCTTCATACCAGCCTTCAGAGACAAGGCATCCCTGGCGGAGACCTCGACATTGACCTCAATCGTATCTGTCCGGACAATTGTGAACACGACCTGTCCGGGAGCGACCATCTCCCCCGGATCAACATAGGTGGCAGTGATCTCGCCATCGAAAGGCGCGGAGATACGTGTGTCATCGTAAGCCTTCTGCGCAAGACCAAAAGAAGCCAGTGCAAGATCGTACTTCCCTTTCGCTGTTCTGGCCATCAATCTGGCTTGTTCGAACTCTGATTCAGAAATATTATCAGAAGTATATAGGTCTTCAACCCTCGCAAAATCCTTCTCAGACTTCATATTTGAAGCCTCAGCGATCTCGAGTTGTGCCCTGCTGCTTTCCAACTGCAATCTCTGTGTCTCGCCATCGAGCACAATAACTGTATCCCCCGTCCGAACTTTACTGCCGACATCAGCGGCTATTTTCAGGACACGACCTGCCGTCTCAGCACTGACATTCGCGTCGTACAGAGCTTCAGCGGTACCAACCGCATCAATATATTCCATAAGATTTTCAGGCTGCATGACCATAACCTCAACCGGTACAATTCTGGCTTCCTCACTTGATTTGTCACTTTCGGAGGATTCCTCACCGCACGATGCAAGGAACAAAGCGATCATCCAGGAGAGTAGCAGGAGTATCACATTTCGCATATTTCCATCCCTTCGATAGCTGTCAGAGTCCGATACGTTCACGACCGAGAAGCTTATCGAGTTCCGCACGCACTATCATAAAATCGTATAGCGCAGAGACATATTCAGCCTCAGCCTCAGTAAGTGAAATCTGCGCATCGATGAAATTCAAATTGTCGATCATACCATTGTCAAACCTATTCTTGACAATATCGAGGTTTTCTCTTGCCACTTTTCTGCCGATCTTTGCCACATCAGCACGCTGTAATGCGGCACGGAGATTGTGCAGAGTTGATTCGACAAGCATTATCCGGGACCGTTCAACATCTCTCTCCACCGCCTCGCTGCTTTTCAGATCGGCTCTTGCTTCCTTCAAGCTTGTGTAATCGCCAAAGCTCGAAAAAATCGGAAAGCTGAAAATCACAGATGCCCGCCAGGTCTCGATACCATCCGGCGAAATATCATCATCCGTCTCCCATGAACGAGTGTAGTTGAAATTCAGGCTCGGTTGAAACAGAGAATACTTCTGTCGATACAGCGCACGTTTCACAGCGGTTGCAGCATGAACAGATTCAAGCGCAGGAGATTCCGATACTACTTCGCTCTTGAGTCTCTCTGCCAGAAGATTGGGATCACCGCTGAGAGAATCAGCGGCAGACATCAGCGCATTATTGAGCACCTGTTCCGAAAGACGTTCGAGATCATATTCCTCATCAAGTTTTGCACCAATAACATTCCTGAATTCAAGCTGTGCCAGATCAAGGTTTCGTTCAGCATCAATCAGCCCGGCTTTATTCTGGGCAAGTTGAAGTTTCCAGCGAAGAGCATCGACATTCGAGATCATTCCGAGTGAGAGTTTCTGCTTCGCCCGTTTATAGAAATCCTCCGCCAGTTGAACCGATTCATTTCTGATACGAAGCAAATCTTCAGCCCTCAGGACATTGAAATACGCCTTTTTGGTTTCGAGTATCGTGTTCAGGCGCGATTCCAGATACGCATAACGACTTGCCCTCATACCGTTCTTTGCAGCAGAGAGATTTGCCCAAAGCGAACCGCCATTGTAAATCGGCTGGGTCACTGTCAACTCGGATGAATACGATTCTCTCGGAATTGGTTTTATATCAGGCACATACTTTCTAAAAAATTCGAGTGGGGCATTTTGGGACTCGTTTGTAAACTTATCCACTTTGCTGTATGCTGTGCTGAATTTTACTCGTGGGAAAAATTGAGTTACAGCGCCACGCAATCCCCATCGCCGCGCATCGGCATCATAGTGCTTGGCCTGTAGCTGGTAGTTCTCACCAAGAGCTTTACGGACAGCCTGATCGAGCGTAATCTTAGCCGCCTCTGAGTTGCTGCCGGAGCAGACAATCAACGCAAGTGCAACAGGTATGAGCAATCTCAGTTTCATTGGGAAGAATCATACGAATATAATTAGTTTTGTCAATGATTATGGGGATGGACATTTACCAAATATCTATGATGAAATGTCGTTTCGACAGGTCATGGCGACAACACAGTCTGAGGTTGTCTCAAAAGCTTTGATTTACACAAGTGGAGTTCTGGCTTTGTCGCCCCCGCGAAGGCGGGGGTCCATTTAACATCAACGCATTCAATGGATTCCCGCCTGCGCGGGAATGACGCTACTTATTTCCGTAAACAGA
>JAJRZO010000358.1 GCA_024275215.1 Candidatus Zixiibacteriota bacterium
ATCTCGGTAAGAAATCTGGTAGTCCACTTGTCGAGAATATACTGCAAACGCATAGTACCAGACTGTCACACTTTGACCGATTTCGATACTTCCCATCACGATACGAGTGATCTTCCCATCCGAGTAATCAACTGTGTAATCGATGTTTTCGGCATAGACTTCACTCAGTGAATTATCCTTCGCCACCACAACACTGTCGGGAATAAGTTCATCGTGAGACAGTGAATATGCAACATCCCCTAAAGTAAACATTTCACGGTGCGGCGTAACCTGTGTTTTACCTTTGATTTTCTCGGAATCATCAACAAGCCCTGCATTCTGCAGCCTGACCGATTCTGTGCCGCTCAACTTCAGGAGATAGTTCTCGATTTCGCCTGAGACCCTGATTGATTCCTGCAAATGTTTTCGCACAAGCTCGATGTTAGTATACGACATGCGTCACCTCAACCGGAAATAATGTATGAAAGATTTGTCACACCGGTGATTTGCGATCCGACAGGCGCAATGTTGAAATCGGATGATGTGACCGCTTTGACCCAGTACATCGCAGAATTTGAGACAACTGACAACAGCCAGTCACCTGGAAGATCGTCAGTATCTTTCCACAGTCTGACCAGTGCGGGCGAACTGTCGAAATTGTATGCCCCGGATGCCGGAGTAAAAACCTTCCAGTCCGAGCCATCCCAGTAGTACCATGAAACATTTCCGCCGCTGCCGGTGGTCGAAAGATTGATCGAAACTGATGTGAACGGCTCCGACTGACCGATGTAAACGCCATCGCCATCGGAGAGCATCAGCTTGTTTGAATCATCGTGATAGACATCCGCCGATGTATCATCCGCAGCCGCGTTTGTCTTGTCGATAAACTGAACTGGGGAGGATGGTCTGTAACAAAGTACCTTGTTGAAAACACTCAGTTCAGCAGACATCGCTGCCGGACTCATAAAACCGCTTCCCTCGCGGTAGCTGAAATATGGTTGATGCTGATCTGTGCCGATCAGTCTGGCAAAGACAACATACGGGACATTCTGCCTGAAACTCAGATTCGGATTGACAGAGTACGATGTGTCGATTGTCTCGATGCCTGACCAGAGCGAGCCGTCGAACTCCTTGTAATAAACATTCGAGCCGTCACAGAATACGATGCCGAGACGAAGGTCTTTGGAAGTTGCGCCGGAGAAATTCGCAGCTAATCCGGTTCCGGAATAGAGCGAAACTTCGTCCTCGAATATAGCCCCCGCGATGTTCCGTCTGCGATAGGCAAGTTTAGTGCCTCCTTCGGTGTACACACAGTAGACATGATTCGGCCTGTAGACAAGCTGGCTATAGCATGAACTCGCTCCCGATGTCAGCGCTGTGCCGGGATCGGATGCGCCTGTTCCCCATGTTGTGCCATCATTGGTTGACGTCTTCAAATTGATATAGTAGACACCCCCGGATTCCCTCGTGAAACTGATCCAGAGCTTGCCCAGGACATCCTTGAGAATCGACGGGAAATAGTTTGAATCACCGTCATATACGATGTTCTTTGTACCGGCTTGCCATTCGCCATCCGAGAATGTCAGTTTCTTTTCCGCAAGATCGAGAGATGTCTGCACTGTGTACACTACATAGACATTCCCGTCATCATCCATAAACGCACCTGCCGGCTGGTCTGCCGAGTCTGATGCAACAGTCCTTTCCGATGACCATGATGTGTATGGCGGGTCAGCCCACACGAACACGATCTGACTCGATGATGTCGGGTAGATGATGATCGCTCTCCCCTGATATGCTCCTGATGGCACGACAAACAGTTTCTTCTGAATCGACAGACCACCTCCATAGAATGCGTTTGTCGTAGCGATTTCCTTGATCATAATTCATCCTCACCGCCCGCCCCTATTGTCAGGGCGGGCGAGTTGTGTGCCGAATGTGATTTATGCGAATACTGTGTCAAGTACCAGTGATGCTTCAGGAATGATCTTCGCATACGAGACCGACTCGGATATCACTGCTTCCTCGAACTTCTGCTCGATGATCTTGTCGA
>JAJRZO010000359.1 GCA_024275215.1 Candidatus Zixiibacteriota bacterium
CCTCCCTGAAGGTCGAGTCCGAGTTTGATCGCTGAAGATTCAAGTTCCTTCAGTCCAACTGGGTCACGGTTTTTCATTTCAGCTTTTTGTTCGCTCGACATTAGCCATAGTCGCGCTGTCGGATAGAAAAAGATCGCCGCCACCACAAGAACGACAAGAATTGCGACAATCCTCAGTGATTCAGTTCTGCGCATCTAAATAAAATCCTCCTAACCTCTGCATTGAATGCAAATTAGTTTGGCAATATATATCGGAATCCCCATTTGTCAACTCAAATGTCAGTCGGAATCTCCCCATTTTCTGGGGAATTGTGCGGAGAAATTGACTATTTATTGGTTTCCGAGAGGTGATATTGCGGAACAGACGCCCTCAATACGTACATTTACACATGCGAAAACAGCTCACTCCGTACTTATCGCTCTGTTAAGCAAGTAAAAAACCGGTCTGCATCTTCCTGCTATTTCCGCAAGAATTCGTAATCGTAAACCTGTCAGCCCGAATAAAATTCTCTTTGCCAGCTGTCAACAACACTCTTAAATTTCAGGTGGCAGAGAGGGCTGTATGAAATCTCAGGTGAAGAGTTTTTTCAAACAGGTATTCCGTTTTCTTGATCCGGCTGTGATATATGGCCGTGAATACCATCTGATTCGGAAACGCCTGAATACGCTTCAGATCGTGTCGCACAACGAACTCGATGAACTCGAAAGAACATTTCTGCGAGACCTGTTCGCACGAATCAGCCGAGATGTCCCATATTATCAGCTTCTGAGACAATTCACACCCGGGTGGGAGCAACGCGATCCGAAAAAGCTACTGTTTGAATTACCACTCGTCACAAAGCAGATGATCCAGCATGATGTCGAACGGTTCACACTTCAATCTGTGCCGAAAGAGAAACGTCAATATATCACGACTGGCGGATCGACAGCGATACCTTTCGGATTTTACGAAATGCGGCGCCGCTCCGAGGCAATCGAAACAGCCTACCTGCATCATATCTGGAGTCGTGTTGGATATCATCGCACGATGAAATCAGCAGTTTTTCGCGGAGTCGTTGTAAAGCGAACTGACCGCGACCCGCTTTGGAAATACGATCCATTCAGGCGCGCGATGGTTTATTCATCGTATCATCTTCGTGGTGATGATCTCGAACGGATCTACGATCATCTGGCGGGGTTTAATCCACCATTTATTCAGGCGTATCCGTCAGCCGCAAATCTTCTCGCTGCATATATCGAGGAGTCAGGCAAACCGCCGCCGTCAAATCTGAAAGCGCTTCTCCTCGGCTCGGAGAATCTTCCATCATGGCAACGTGATCGGATCGAGAAAGCGTTTGGCGTGAATGTTTACAGTTGGTATGGTCATGCCGAGAAGGCTGTGTTAGCGGCAGAGCTGCCGGGCAGGCCAGAATTACATGTTATACCGACATACGGATATATGTATCTGTTATCTGATGATGACAGAATGATCGCCGAGCCGGGAGTCCCGGGCGAAATCATCGCGACAGGTTTCACAAATCAGGCGACACAGTTTGTCAACTACCGTACCGGAGATATTGGCATCTGGGCTGATCCCGATAAGCTCGGGATCAAACCGACGCACGGTGTGACGAGAATTCTTGAGCGTGTCGATGGCCGTGCGCAGGAGCTTGCGATAACATCAACAGGTCGAAAGATCTCAATGGCTGCAATCAACATGCACACAGATATTTTTGATTCTGTCAAACAATTCCGATTCGTACAGAACAGAAAAGGATCTATTCGCATGGAGATTGTCAGGAAAGCCGACTTCACAAAAATGAGCGAGCAGAACATCAGAAAAGGTGTCGGGGAAAAGCTGGGGCGTGACATGTCGCTCGAAATCACTTATGTCGACAGCCTGCCGAAAGCCGCTTCAGGCAAAACTCGTTTTCTTATTCAAAACATAAAACAGGAATAATTTATCAGCTTTGATAGTATTCTTATGTTTTATCTATTGCTCTTGAGCTTCACCAATACGAAGCATGTGAGATTGATGAATGAGAATGAACTGACAGTTGCAATCGCAGCGCCCGTTCCGCCATATCGAGGAATGAGAAACAAGTTCAGTAACAGATCCACGACGAACGCGATGCATCCGAGAGAGAAGAGAGCGCGGAACATTTTCCTGCTGATAAGAATGTTCGCCAGAGGGCTGCAAACCAACCCGATCCAGACGCCGATTGAAAAGATAATCCAGATTGGAAATGCTTCGCCGTATCTGCCACCATTAAGCCACAAAAATAACGAATTTCCGAACAGGTCAAACAACGCGATTGGTACGATAACCCAAACCGAGTATTTCAGCCATCGATTTACGAAACCGATCTGCCTCGTATAGTCTAACATCTCGATTCGCGAGAACTTCGGTCTGAGGACTGCGCTGATCGATACCAGCGTAAGCATCGCCATACTGTAATAGCGAAAAGCAACACCGTAAACAGCAAGCTCAGTTTCTGATGTCATGTGTGAGAGCATCATGACATCGACGCGCTCGAATGCCGCCAGAGCAAGGAAATATGCGACCAGCCATCCCGATGCCGAGAGGAATCCGCGAAGCGAGACAGTTTCACCCTGTGCCACATCAGATTTCGTTCTTCGCAGGCTCGTAACGAGCAATCCGATTCCAACCAGGGAATCGACAACAATCATGCTGACAGCGACATTGATGAATGTCAGACTACCGACTCTCCACAATATGACAATCACAGTAAGAAAAAACGCCTGCCTCATCCAGAGTGTCAGAATATATGGATTGAATCTTTCCTCAGCCTGATAGAAACTCCGCGTGGCATTAATCAACAGCAGCGCAAAACCGCTCAGGAATCCGAGAAGCACCGGCCATCGATATTCGATCTGTCCGAACATGAGTGAACCGATCTTTCCGGCGAACAGACATCCCGCTACTAACACAATAAGGTATGCAAGCGATTCGAGGCCGAGAGCTGTCCTGTAAAGCGCAATCGGCCTTACTCCGGTCTTCGAGAACATTTCGGCTGAGAACCTTACCAATACAACGTTTATGCTGTTACCAAGCAGGTTTGAGAAAAGCAGTGCGACCGAATAGAATGCAACAAAGAATGCGTATTCCTCAACCGACAGCACCCTGATCAGGAGCAACGCTGAGACCAGCATCATCGCTTTGGAAACAATGTCACCCAGATAGACTTTTGCAATTTTCCTGACTGTTGGAGAGCCGATTATTGTTTTCCGGATATGTGACAGCATTGTTCCGGTACGCACTATTGTTCCCTGCACAGCTTATGATATAATTGCCATACAACATCCTGCTGCTGCGACAGCATAAATGGATACCTGAGCAAAGTTCGGGGATGAAACAACCATTTCAACAGCGCAGGAAATTGGCCGATTCCTGCGCTGCGAATACGAGGCAGGAAGCCATGCTTCAGGTTGTCCAGGATGTAACCATACGATGAATGATTAAGATAAGCGATATTCATAGCGAAGCTGCTTTGCGATGCGTAGCCATCGAGAGCGCGATCAAGTGCTGCAAAATAACCTGAAAGAGATATTTCGTTAAGTCGCGGATGTGCTTCCTGATCTATGTAGTATGGAATACGTCTGCATATCATTGCGCCGTTCCTGAGCTTGATCGAGAGCATGAATCCGATATTGTTAAGATTTGTGGGGGGCTTCAATGGCTGCCGAAAATTGAAATTACCGAGCGAATACGCAATGATACCATTCGCTCCGGACTGCATACCCTGAGCCGTATGAGAATGGTGCCCGACGATTATATCGACGCCTTCATTGCGCCATCGTCTCGCAATCCTGACCTGTCCCGGCGACGGGAGTAATACATGCTCCTCACCCCAATGTACAAATATGATATCAATTGCATCGCATGAAAACGTGTTCGCCGCATCATGACTTGACTTGAAGAAAGATTGCTGATAGTTGTCGGGCGTGTATTCATATATACAATGAAGTCTCAGGTTGTACCCGTTGATTTCGATGTTGAACAGTCGATCCGATGGCGCAAATCTGATATCATACTCGCGAAGCCATCGCTCGGTATCTTTGAAACCATCAGAGCCGTAATCATGCGTATGATTATTCGCCAGCGATACGATAAGCCTGTTCCTGAATGGTTCCAGCCAACGCAGATTTTCAGGAGGAGCACTCAGATTGACAGATTTGATGCCGACAGGGTGTTTGCGATTGGTGATCGCCGTTTCGAGATTGAGCAGGATCAGGTCATGATCCAGAAAGACCTGAGCTACATCATCAAAGGGAGATTCGTTATTGCCACTCTGCAGAAATGTATCTCCGGCAAACAGAATGTTGATTTCATTCGAGTCCATTGAGTCCCCGCTCATCTCGTGCTTGTGCCTGGCTGGTGGCATACCGATACAGGCACCTCATGGGGCAGACAAGTAGTGATCGTTCCAAAAGCTCTGATTTCCAGCAGGTCGGTGTTCTACAACCCTGCAAAGCGGGGCACAAAACCCGACACCCGGATAACAAGTAAAGAAGTCGCATTTTTCATTCAGCTCCGCAGGATTCAAAACACGGCCTGCTTCTGGACAGCTTCGGGATGTCTGCCGTCCACTGTAACTCGATTATAATAAGTTCTTGTAAACGAAGCATCAGTTTCTGGAATTTTCCCATTATTGGGGGTTGGAGAGAGAGAATTGACTTATGGTGTATTTCTTCGAGTAGATCGGAGTGGATAAGTTGATTTTCATTCGCATTCGGCAGCAACATTTTCTGCGCTAAAATCACATTGACTCCCACAAACAATCTGCTTTATTGCCTTCTTCACAGGAGGGACTTCATGGATGAGCCGAAAGTCGATTTGCATCTTGCTCTCAATCATGGGCTGTCTGAAGAAGAATACACTCGGATTCTCGATACTCTCGGGCGCACGCCGACCTACACTGAACTCGGGATATTCTCGGTCATGTGGTCGGAGCACTGCTCCTACAAGAACTCTATCGCACTGCTGAAAACGCTTCCCAACGAAGGATCGGCTCTGTTGACTATGGCTGGTGAGGAAAACGCAGGCGCTGTCGATATCGGCGATGGTCTCGCAATCGTGTTCAAAATCGAATCACACAACCATCCGACCGCAGTCGAACCATATCAGGCGGCAGCTACCGGCGTCGGAGGGATACTCCGTGACATATTCACAATGGGCGCACGACCGATTGCCTGTCTCGATTCGCTAAGGTTCGGCAATCTCGAAGACCCGCGCTCGCGGTATCTCTTTAATGGAGCGGTCAAGGGCATCGGCGATTATGGTAATTCGTTCGGAGTACCTACTGTCGGCGGCGAAGTATATTTCGAGGAATGTTATCAGAGCAACCCGTTGGTCAATCCGATGGCGGTTGGCATTGTCAAGACTGACGGTATCATCAGCGCAACAGCCGAAGGCGCAGGCAATCCGGTCTATATCGTTGGATCATCGACAGGCCGCGACGGAATCCATGGCGCAACATTCGCATCGGAAGAACTTTCGGAAGAGTCGCAATCCAAGCGTCCATCAGTGCAGATCGGCGATCCGTTCACCGAGAAACTCCTGCTCGAAGCCACACTCGAAATCATCAAGGATGATCTGATTGTCGGAATTCAGGATATGGGCGCAGCGGGGATTACCTGCTGCTCGACCGAGATGTCCGCGCGCGGCAAATCCGGCATGGAGATTGAGCTTTCAAAAGTGCCGGTGCGCGAAGAAGAAATGACGCCGTACGAAATTATGCTCTCCGAATCGCAGGAGAGAATGATGGTCGTAGTCAAAAAGGGTTGCGAGGAAAAAGTCGACGAGATATTCAGGAAGTGGGGACTCCACGCTGTCCAGATCGGTCATGTTATCGACAAAGACAGAGTTATCGTTCGCAACAATGGTAAAGTCGTGGCAGATGTGCCTGCTGATATTCTTGTTCTCGGTGGGGGAGCGCCTGTCTATCACAGGGAGACACGAAAGCCCGCACGAATCGACGAACTGCATGATCTCGGTCTGGCAGATGTTCCAGCCCCTGATGATCTTAACTCCGCTTTCCTGAGTCTGATCGGCTCGCAATCTATGGCTGACACGAGTTGGATATACCGGCAATATGACCACATGGTGCGCACCAATACCGCAGTCCAGCCGGGATCCGATGCTGCTGTAATCAGAATCAGGAAGACAAAAAAGGCGATAGCACTCACAACCGACTGTAATGGCAGATATTGCTACCTGAATCCAAGGCGGGGTGCGATGATCGCAGTGGCTGAAGCTGCGAGGAATGTCACAGCATCAGGCGGCAGACCGGCAGCCATCACGAATTGCCTGAATTTCGGGAATCCATATAAGCCTGAGATGTACTGGGGATTCGCTGAAGTTATAGCAGGAATGGGCGAGGCGTGCCGTGTGTTCGACACACCCGTTACGGGCGGCAATGTCTCGTTCTACAACGAAGACAAGATTACGACACGAGCGGTATACCCGACGCCTGTCATCGGAATGTTGGGAATTATCGATGATGTTTCCTATATCACTACACAGTATTTCAAAGACGAGGGCGATGTGATTCTTCTCGTCGGCGAGACGACCGAAGATCTTGGCGGGTCGGAATATCTGAAGGTTGTTCACGACAAAGTAAGAGGCGATTGTCCCGCGATCGATATGTTGCTCGAAAAGAAAACTCAGGACGCAGTGCAAGGAGTGATAACATCGGGGCTTGTCAAATCATGCCATGATGTATCTGAAGGCGGAATTGCTGTAGCTTTGGCCGAATGCTGTATCACAGACAGAGAAAATCAGATTGGATGCGAGGTTTCAATCGAGACAGAGCTACGTCCTGATGTCATGTTGTTCAGCGAATCGCAATCGCGGTTTGTGCTCAGTGTTTCTGATGATGATGTTCAGGAAGTCATATCCGAACTCGGGCGAAACGAGATTCCTGTACGAAAGATTGGTCAGGTCGGCGGTAACAGACTTGTGATAGATTCGTTTATCGACTGCACTCTTACACAACTCGGCGAAGCATATTTCAATACATTGTATCGTTATATGGACAAGCCCCCTGAGGTGTAGTTTTGTAGGTCAGGCTCACTTGGAGCTTGACGTTCAATTTGTCATGCTCCAAGAGGGCAGGACCTACAAATCCGGATGGATTCCCGCCTTCGGGCTTGTTGAAAAAGTTAAGTTGCCTCGTAAAGTGCACACGGTAGCTGTGCCGCCGTGTATTTAGTATATTGCATTGCAGATAGTTACAACAGAGAATCCGCAGGGGCACAGCCCCTGCGAGCACTTGAGGTGGGTTTTTCAACAAGCCTGCA
>JAJRZO010000360.1 GCA_024275215.1 Candidatus Zixiibacteriota bacterium
CGCGTGCATCCGCCATTTTGACTGCATTGTACGCTGCCTCGACCGGATCGGGAAAGTTTTCAATCTGCAGATTATGTATATCGATTGATTCATCGTCGGATATTTGCCTGATCTTATCCGCATTACCAAAAAGAGTGACATCGCAGATAGCTTCGCTCTCGGCATCCGATACGGCTCCCAGCACAGCAGCATCCGCCGCTGCCGCAACTGCGACATGCTTCCGTTTTTTTTCAGAGACTTTTTTTGCAGCCTTGATAATACCTTCAGCCGATGTGATCGGTTCCATATTACACATACTCCTTCGGAGCCTCTTTGCCATCGACAACTCTGAACACACCTTCAGCCAGCGCTTTCATCTCGAGTTCTCCGGGTCGCTCGAAGATTTGACCGAGATGTTCAATGTATTGCCCTATTTCATCGAGCAGCATCCTCGAATTTGCCATGCCACCAGTCAAAATGATACCGTCGACTTTTCCTTTGAGTGATGCCGACATCGATCCTATCTCTTTGGCTATCTGATATGCCATCGCTTTGAATGTCTCTTTCGCTTTCTGATCCCCGTCGCTGATCATCTTCTCAACTTCGATCAGGTCTGATGTACCAATATAAGCTATCAGGCCACTTTGTTTCGACAATTTTGTGATCATTTCTTTCCGGGTGAACTTGCCGGAATAGCAGAGTTCAACCAATGCACCGATCGGGACTGCTCCAGCGCGATCAGGTGAAAACGGCCCCATGCCGAGAAGCGCGTCATTGACGTCTATCACCATGCCGCGACGGAGCGCACAGACAGAAATGCCGCCACCCATGTGTACTACGATAAAATTAGCAGTTTCGATTGTTTTACATATAGATTTTGCCACCTCGCGGGCATTTGCCTTGATATTCAGCGCGTGAGAGCGGCATTTTCGCACGATTTCCGGCACACCGGATATTCGCGCTTCAGGGATGAAATTGTCGATTGTTATCGGATCGACTATATATGCCTTTACGCCGTACTCGTTCGCCAGTTGCGATGCTATGATCGCGCCCAGATTCGATGCGTGATTCGCGTATTTGCATGAATTGAGATCATCGAGCATCGCCTGATTGATCGAGTAAGATCCGCCTTCGAGCGGTTTGAGCGGCGCGCCTCGTCCGGCTACCGCGACGACCGTATGATTTGCCACACCAAAATCATCAAATGCTTTCCTGATCTGGGATATCCGAAGCTCGTACTGCTCGGTTACTTTATCGAATCTGGACAGCTCGTCCTGCGGATGCCTGATATTCTCTTCATACAACATTTCGTTGCGTGTCCAGACGGCAATTTTGGTCGATGTCGATCCCGGATTGATTACAGGTACAACTTCAGCCATTGCGACTATCCTGTTTTAATATTCTCGAATGTCAGCGCCCTGCCGCTCTCGAAAGCTTTCAGATTCAAATCTACAAATTTCGGGGGCACTCGTTTCCTGATTACATCCAGCCAGAGGCTTTCCGGGATTTCGAGCGAATGCGATAAAACCCCGAGCAAGATCGTATTGACAAGACGCGGATTCCCAAGCTCCGAGGCGATCGTATCCGCATCGACATCCTTTGCATTTGGAGCATGTTCTTTGAGCAGTGCGATTGGATCGTCAGGATATGAAAACTTGCCGATTGTCGTGACAGGCGGTACCAGTTGTGTATGAGATGTGATAACTGTCCCGCCGGGTTTCAGCCACGGCAGCGCCCTTATACATTCTGCCACCTCGAATGACAGCAGCACATCAGCTTCGGCATGATTGATCGTCGGTGAGAATACTTTCTTCCCGATCCTTACATGCGATGAGACAACTCCACCGCGCTGGCTCATGCCGTGAACTTCGGATTTCTTGACATCAAGCCCTGATTCGAGCGCAAGCAACGAAAGAATTTCGGATGCGAGCAGAACGCCCTGCCCCCCTACGCCGACTATCAGTATATTCGTTGTCGTTTCAGCCATTTTATCTACCTCACTGCGTGAGCTTTTTCGGTTGCGAGGACAATAGCGTTTTCTGGGCAGACCTGAGCACAGATAGTGCATCCTGTACAGAGATCCAGGTCGATTATCGCCTTGGGATGACCCTTTTCGGTCAGTTCTTTCGATGCCGCAATTGCGGGACAGCCAATTCTGAAACAAAGTTTGCAACCGTTACAACTGTCGGATATTACCGTATATGGCGTTTCCTTGATCTTACGCGGCATCAGGACACACGGCTTGTCGGATATAACTACCGATGGGCCATCGAATTCGAGAGCTTTCTGAAATGCGTCTTTCGTCTGGTCAAGATCATACGGGTCGACAGTGTGAATATCCCTGACTCCGATTGCTTCGCACAGTTTCACGAAATCGACCTGAAATGTTTGTTCGCCCATCAGTGTCGTGCCGGTTCCCGGATGATTCTGTCCGGAATGATCTCATCTAGCCACTGCCAATCGTACTGTCCTTTCTTTTTCTCGGTCTTGGCCCAGCCGGATTGGATGCGCGCCATCTTGACGCCGAGCGGCCCGAGGTAATTGTGC
>JAJRZO010000361.1 GCA_024275215.1 Candidatus Zixiibacteriota bacterium
AAAGAAAACGTATATCGAGTGGATGTGAGCAGCAAGATTCCAGAAATGAAGCACATCAGATAACATCAACCCATACGAATCCGTCAGCCTCAAATGTGTCGTAGGTCTTCAGTTTTGCCCATGATTCATTAAGACATTGTCCTGTCAACAGATCATACCGCCAGCCGTGCATTGTGCATTTAATGACAGAGCCATCAATTTCACCGGACGCCAGCGATGCCTTCATGTGCTTACAGTTACCTTCGAGACCGTAAATCTGTCCATCCAGGCGAACTACGATCACAGTCTGAGCAAGTATCCTCACAGACCTGACCTGACCATTCGCCAACTCGGTTGCTTTGCACACTTTCACCTTCATGCCAATAGATAAAGAACTTCAGAAGTATGACAAAACAGATTTTTTCGCAAAGATGGAACAAACTCACTTCCGATAAGTACGTATGATGATAATGAGTGCGAGCCACAATATGATTCTAAACTGTAATGGAGAAAAAGATGGAGCATCCCTGGGATACAGATTCAGATTTGCGATAATAGTAGTAGTCATACTCGTACTACAACCGTTTTTTGCAGACGCAGGGCATGCCGGGAACATCAGCGTCTCGGTTGATTCGACTGATGCCACTCCAGGGTCGCAGGTACCTGTCAGGGTACTGATGGAAAACGACTTCCCTGTTGCCTCGATTATCGTTCCATTGATTTACTCGGCAGGGAATCTTTTCCCTGATTCGGTTTCATTTAGCGGATCAGTAGTCAATCCGGATCAGATAAGCACTGCCACATACTGCTATGATTCAAGTTTAGTTCGGATCATCATCCTGCCCACTATCACAGAGCCGATGCCGATGATCTATGATCCGGGGGGATTGCTCGCGACAGTCTGGTTCTCAGTCAGTCCATTTGCGAAACGCGGTTTCTGCGAAATCGATACGGCCTATGTTTTCGATTCTCTATGCTTCGGACCTCGCCGGTTCTACTACAATCCGGAAGAGCTTCAGGCGTCTGACTTGATCGGGACACAGATATATCCTGAGTTCAAACCCGGTGGCGTAAGGGTCGTTGCCGGAGATTGAACAATCATGAGCGTATTACCAACTACTTTAGTTTATGACACACAATGACATAGAGTTATAAATGGCATAGCGCCACCCTCCTGTTACCACAAAGATCATTTAGTTATCATCACAAGTTTGTAGGGGAAAAACATAACTTAAATCAGCTTGATTAATATGAACCGAATCATATAATTGTTGTTGTGTACAGTGCATTGATGGTGGTACTGACAACACGCACTACAACCTCGTATTCACAACTTGCGCTGCATCAAAGTTTGACATCACGCACTGCACCAAGAAGAGGCAACTTGCAGGCACCGCATCGTGCACGACATCAATCGCAGGCCAGTCTTGACGGCTGGCCTTTTTTTATTTCCATTCCCCAAGGATTGCATGCCGATGTCATCCCGACGAAAGGGCATGTTGCAAAACTCCCAACATTGTCTCAAAAGTCTTGATTCCCTGTAGGTCGGCGTTCCGCGTCCTGCAGGGCAGGACAAGAAACCTGACTCCGAACAACAAAATAGAGGTGTCGCGTTTCTCATCCCGCTCCGCGGGATTCGGAATACGACCTACTTTTCAGACTCGAAAAAAAGCCACCCTCACAGGCAGGGTGGCTTTGAATCAGGCATAACTATCTTCAAAACTGTATGTAAAACGCTTCTTCTCGACCAAAGTGTGGAACGGGTTTATTAGCTACAGGGCTGTTAGTGATTCCAACAGTGCATTGGATTCGCTCTCCGAGTTTGAAAGGAATATCATCATCGAAACCAGTATCAAGTTTGCGTTTCATTTCGAGAACCCACTGTCGATCTACATCGCTGTAGGTGCCTTTCGCAACCACCTCAAACCTGCTGTCGGCCTCATAATAGACTACAGAATCCGCCAGCACATATCCGGGAACTTCCGCACCTACTGGAAATCCGAATTTGATAACCACAGTTGTATCAATATCTGTAATCACAGAATCCTGCCAGGTTGTATCAAATGAAGAATCCGGGTAAGTCCTGCTCAGATCAAAGTCTTCCTTCTCAGAATCAAAGAGGAAATCCCCGAAATAGAAATTACTGTCAGGATGCATCCATTTGGGCATTGTAGTGTCCTGCTCACCCGCATTGAACTCCCATACAGGCGGGATTCTGTTCACTGTAGCATCCCAGGTTGGAGGACCGCCGGGCGGGAAATAGAGGTCAATCAGCGTACCGGGTTCATTGTACTTGCTCCCGACAGGATCGGTCTGCCCTGACTTCCATATCCACGCATCGACCATTCCTGGACCGGTATTCTGCATAGAGTCCACAAAAGTTGTATCATTTCCGATTATGCTACTGATAGAGCTGTGGCACATATTGCCAACTCCGCAACTCGCACCAACATCACCATTGCCACCGTTATCGAATATTGCGTAGAAGAAATCCTGTCCGCCAGTGCGCGCATGAGAACCATTCTCGTCGATCCAGATAACATGATCCGGTTTAACGTCTCTCGTCGGATCATTCCAGATCGCCATCATATAGAAATAGACCGAATCAGTCAGCGCCAGCAACCTTACAATCTGCAACTGACTTTGCGGTCCTTCCACGACCACATAGAGCGTTTCGGCTTTCGACCATGCGAGATCGAACCCAAGATCGTTGTCACCAATCACCGGAGCCTCGCTCGGTGAGATGTGGACAACCTTGAGTGTCCCGTTAAGATTCGACTCGGTTGGACTAAGAGAATCGTCACTACACGATAGAATGATCACCATCAACACAAATAAGACCATCACGCTAAGCCTGGCCCAATGCTTTCTCAGCATGTTATACTCCTGATTGAATACTCGATACACACAGTTACTATCATAATACACGCCAACTTATCAGAGGTTTGCTGATTTGTCAACATAGATTCACTATTTTCAATCATACAAGATACGAAT
>JAJRZO010000362.1 GCA_024275215.1 Candidatus Zixiibacteriota bacterium
AGGTGTATTATTTTCATCTAATAAATGACCCTGATATATTTAAGAAATGCTTTATTTCGGTTTTCCTGCTCTTTAAGATCGACGCTGTCTATCAGACTCTCAGCCACAGCCAGGAGTCTGCCATCAGAATTCGTAATAGCAACTTTGTCGCAAGCAGAGAATTCACCGGAGACAGAGACAATATCTTCAGGCTTGAGTGCGACGCCATTGCCAACCGGCTTGCGCTTGTCATTGCCTACCCTGATTTCAGGGAAGTTCAACGCTTCGGCAAGACTAAGCACAGACTGGTCAAGTTTGTTAAGTTCACGTCTCGCCCGAATCTGTCCGATCGTCAGCGCATCATCGAGCGAAAATTTACCTGCGCGAGTTCTTTTCAGAGAGAACAAATACGCACCGCATCCGAGCCGCCTGCCGATCTCGTGAACAAGCGAGCGGATATATGTTCCCGTGGAGCAACGGACATCTATTCTCACATGAGGAAGGTTGAATTCTATCACTTCGATACTTTTGATCGTCACTCTCCCGTATCGCTCCGGCGGATCAATTCCTTTTCTGGCAAGTTTATACATTGGTTTGCCATCTATTTTCACTGCCGAGTATTTCGGGATGGTCTGATTGATCTGCCCCACGAATTCGGGGAGCAGGTCTCTAACATCGCGCTCAGTTATTCCTCTCCAGTCAGATTCGCTGACCGTCGCGCCAAGTCGATCATATGTCTCGGTTGTTTTTCCCAGAACAAAGTCAGCCCTGTACTCCTTCTCCTCGCCTGATATGAATCTCGCTATTTTCGTAGCCATTCCCACGCAGATGACAAGCAGTCCTGTGGCGAGCGGATCGAGTGTCCCGCAGTGACCTATACGTCTGATCCCAAGAATCGATCTAAGTCTGGCGACGACATCGAACGAAGATATTCCCTGCTGTTTGTTCACGAGTAAAACACCATCAGTCATTCCGGTCAAGAGTCTCCTTTACCGCCTGAATGATGAGCCGTTTCGCTTCGTCAAGAGGAGCCTCGAGAGTAACGCCTGCTGCGTTTGGATGGCCACCGCCACCAAACTTACGAGCAATTTCAGCGACATCCAGATTGCTGCGGGACCTGATTGAAGCCTTAGTTACATCATCAGAAATATCTTTGAACAGGACGCCAACCTCGACACCATTGATTTGAAGCGAGTAATCGACTATTCCCTCGAAGTCGGAGAATGACATTCCGCGTTTGTCAAGTAATGCCCTCGTAAGAGTCAGCGCGCAAAGCCTGCCGTCAAGATGCACTTCTGCCGATTGTATGACTTCCCCAATCGTTCTGAGTTGAGGCTCTGACATCGAAAAATAGACCTGATCTGTGACACGTCTTGTATCCACACCTGACTCGATTAAATCCGCTGCAATTCGCATCGCATCTGGAGTTGTCGACGAAAAATGGAATCTGCCTGTATCCGTCAGGATGGCGATGTAGATATTCTCTGCAGTAGTTCCTTTGAAAACAAAACCATCTTCACTCAGAATCTTGTATATCATTTCACCGACTGAAGATGCTCTATCATCGACAAGATTGACATCACCGTATAAAGTGTTGCCCTCATGGTGATCAATGTTTATGATCCGCACACCATCTCCAATGACGGACGCAACATCGCCAGTGCGGTCAAGACTTGTCGACTCGAGTACGACAACGAGATCGGGATTGAAATCATAGGCCGAAATATCAGTATGTATGTTCTCTACTCCCGTTACGAATCTATAACGCGCCGGAATATCACCATGATTAAAGAGCACACATTCCTTGCCGAGCGATTCGAGATATTCACGCACTACCAGTTGACTGCAAATCGAATCGCCGTCCGGTTCTTTATGCGACGTAATCAGCACCCTGGAGGAGTCGTGAAATGCGTCAAGAATCCTGGCTATCGTCGTCCGGCTCATTTTCTTTCTTGATTTCATCAAGGAGCGCATCGATTTTCTCACCGTAATCGAGTGATTTGTCAACGTGAAACGACAGGATCGGAACCTGCCTGATTTGCAATCTTTTGCCGAGTTCAGCCTGGATCACTCCCCTTGTCCTCTCGAGAGTTCTCCCCGACTCAGCTTTTTCAATGCTTGTTCCCATCGCCGAATAGAAGACTTTCGCAAACTTGAGGTCCCTGCTGAGTTCAACATCAGTAATCGTGACAAAGCCGAGTTTAGGCGCCTTGATCGTATATGTCAGGATCTTCGCGACTTCACGCTTAATCTGATCCTTGAGCCTGTCCTGTCTTTTGAATTCTCTCATCTTCTGAGATCCACCCTGTAATCCACAATTTCCCCTTCAAGATATTTTTCGATTTCAGTCACGATCTTTGCTAATGCAGAATCGACAAATGCTGAATCGTTTGCCACCATGCAGACGGCTATCGAAGCACGCTGCCAGACATCATTATCGCCCACCTCAGAAGCTGACACATTGTGTTTATTCCTGATGCGATCCAGAACCCTGTGAAGAATCCTGCGCTTATCTTTCAAAGAGTGCGCGGCTGGCAAATACGCTTCGACAGTGAGAAGTCCGACAGTCATTTCTACAGTTTACGTGCTACCTGCACTACCACATACGCTTCAAGTATGTCGCCGACTTTCACGTCGTCATAACCCTCGACTTTGATTCCGCATTCAAATCCGCTCGAAACTTCTTTCACATCATCCTTGAATCGACGCAGTGAAGCAATTGGTCCGGAGTATATTGCGACGCCATCCCTGATAATGCGTATCATGTTGCTCCGGTTGATCGTTCCGGATTGTACATAACAACCTGCTATCACACCCTGCTTGGGAATACGGAACAACTCGCGAATTTCGGCGGTTCCCTTTATTTCTTCAGTCTCATCAGGAGTCAGAAGACCCTCAAGAGCAGCCCTGACATCCGATTCGACATCATAGATTACAGTGTAGAGACGAACATCGACTTTTTCACGCGCGGCTATCGCCCGTGCATGGCTGTCAGGTCGGACATGAAATCCGATCACGATTGCCTGCGACGCTGCGGCGAGCAGAATATCGTTCTCGTTAATCGCACCGACTCCCCTGTGAATAATGACAACCCTGACTTCTTCAGTCGACAGGTTTTGCAGAGTATCCGCAAGAACTTCAACAGAGCCATCAACATCACCTTTGAGAACACAATTCAGTTAGCTGACCTGTCCTTCGCGAATTTGTTCATAAACATCCGTAAGAGCGACACGCTTGAAATGACGAATGTCCTGTTCCCGTTTGATTCTCTGTCTCTGAATGGCGACATTTCTGGCCTGCGCCTCATCGGGAGTTACGAAAAATTTGTCACCCGCCTGGGGTATTCCTGAAAGTCCTGTGATTTGCGCAGGTGTGCCGGGACCTACCTCTGTCATAGGCTGTCCCAAGTCATCAATAATAGTTCTTATCTTTGCGTAGTAGTTGCCAATCACTGTCGGACTACCAAGCCTGAGCGTACCACTCTGTACGAGCACACTACAGACAACCCCCCGACCTTTTTCAACTTTCGCCTCGATAACTACGCCTTTTGCTCGAGCATCCGGATTGGCCTTGAGTTCCATCACTTCAGCCTGCAGGAGAATCATTTCGAGAAGCTTGTCAACATTCATCCCAGTCTTTGCGGATATTTCGACAGTGATTGTTTTGCCACCCCAGTCTTCGGCAAGAAGGTTGTGTTGAGCAAGTTGCTGCCTTACAGTTTCCGCATTTGCATCCGGAAGATCCATCTTGTTGATCGCAACGATGATAGGGACTCCGGCAGCGCGGGCATGATCAATCGCCTCGACAGTTTGTTGCTGAACGGCATCGTTAGCTGCAACCACCAGAACAACGATATCTGTCGCCTGAGCACCTCGCGCTCTCATTGCGGTGAATGCCGCATGTCCGGGAGTGTCCAGGAATGTCAATCGGCCACCGGGTGTGCGCACCTGATATGCGCCGATATGCTGAGTGATATGTCCAGACTCACCATCAACGATATTGGTATGTCTCAGGTAATCAAGCAGAGAAGTTTTGCCGTGGTCGACATGTCCCATGATCGTAATAATAGGTGGACGATGTACCAGATTGCTCTCATCGAGTTCCTCGACATCTTCTTCTATTTCCTCAATGCCGATCTCTTTGACTTCTTCAACCTCAAGACCATATTCGAGAGCTATTGTCTGAATGGTGTCAAGATCAAGCCTTTGGTTAATTGTCGCCATCATGCCAAGACTCATGCACTTTGCAATCAACTCGGTCGGTTTGATCCCAATTTCTGAGGCAAGCTCAGCCACTGACATGAATTCGACAACTTGCAGCGTATTATCATCTTCATCGCCGACAGCCCCCGGACGACCACCACGGCGCTTGTGTTTTTTTGTCCGTTTGGCTCCGTCCATCCTGGCGAGAGTTTTCCGAACAGAATCTGCGACTTCCCGCTGGTCAGGAGCACGTCGTTTCTGCCGCCTGCGCCTGTCTTTTTTACGTTTTTTCTTTCTATCTGCTGTTGTCTTAACGCCTCTGGCAGGTCTTGTATCTTTCGATCCGATCTTCTCGACGCCCTTCTTGGGAACCATTTCATCCCAAGTCTCAAGCTCTATCTCTTTGTCCGAATCTTTACCGAGCGCAATTTCTCCGACAGCTTCTGTCTTCTCACGAGCTTTCTGTTCTCTGATCTTTGCCTTTTCGCGCTTGATTTCAATTTCGCGCCTTACAGATTCGCGCTCTTTCTTGAACTTGGCGTCAATAGCTGCCATCATTGCATCATCAGCGGTGCTCATGTGGTTCTTGACGGGATAGCCGAGATCCTTACACATCTTTACAATGGCTTCCGACGTGATATTGTATTCCCTTGCAACCTGATATAGTCTTTTCTTAGCCATTTGCACCTCCTTCAGAATGCTGCCTGACGCGATCCTTCCCTGTGAGGATTCTCACATTAGGCGGGCAGATGTTCCTCTTCCTCGCCTTCTTCAGATGCCCCTGTCTCTACGACATCGTCAACTTCCTCATCAGCCGGCTCTTCATTCTCCGGTGCAGCTTCATCTTCATCCGATTCTTCGGTCTCTTCGTCGTCAGCATCAATGTCCTTATCGATCACAGACTCACCGAATTCAAATTCCTCATCATCTTCTTCTGCCGCTTCTTCGTCGAGATGTTCCTGTAGATCAGCCAGATACTCACGGGAGGATTCAATCAAACCTTCCGCTTTCTTGGGACCGATGCCGGGAATAGCCATTAATTCATCGGCAGATACGGACGCAAGGTCTTGTATATATAAAATGTCTTC
>JAJRZO010000019.1 GCA_024275215.1 Candidatus Zixiibacteriota bacterium
AGTACATCGCTGCTCATTATTCTGGATTCTTCGCCGCAGTTATATTATAATTGGGGTTTTTGATCAGTCATCGGGAGGTGAATATGCAACTGGCGGTTCTCGGTTGCGGGCTGATGGGTCAGGCAGCCATCTATGATTTGACTAAGAATACTAAGATTGAAAAAATCATAGCTGTCGATATTGACATCGATAATGCCGAAAAACTCAGGGCAAGATTCAACGACGACCGAATTGCCCCGATGCAGGCAGATATCACACGAATCGACGAGTTGAAATCAAAGCTCAAAGGTGTTGACGCTATACTTGGAGCGGTTCACTACAAATTTAATTACGATTTGTCGCGGATGGCTATCGAACTTGACGCACATTTCTGCGATCTCGGCGGCAACAATTCCGTTGTTGACCGGCAGATGTCTCTTTCTGATGATGCTGCGAAAGCCGGTGTGTCGATCATACCTGATTGCGGTCTCGCACCGGGAATGGTCTCGGTCGTTGTCGCGCACGGTGAGAAACGGTTCGACAGAGTCGATGACATTCATATCCGTGTCGGCGGTCACCCTCAAAATCCACAACCGCCGCTCGATTATATGCTCGTGTTCTCTGTTGAAGGGCTGATAAATGAATATATCGAACCTGTTCGAGCTGTCAGGGATGGCGAAATCCAGACCTTACAGCCGCTGAGTGAAATCGAGGAATTGTCATTCCCATCACCATACGACAAACTCGAAGCATTCACCACATCCGGCGGTACATCAACCCTTGTTGGGACATATCATGGAAAAGTCAGGAATCTCGACTACAAGACTATCAGGTATCCGGGGCATTGCGACAAGATAAGAGTTTTTCTTGATCTCGGTTTCTTTTCATCGGATGAAATCGAAGTCGGCGGGCATACGATCGCTCCGAGAAAGATGACCGGGAAGTTGTTCGAGAGATCATTGCCATCGAGCGGCAAAGATGTTGTTCTCGTACAGGTAGAATTGATAGGTGAAATCAACGGTAGCCGGAAGAGCCTGAAATACAGAATTATTGACTCGTTCGATGACAACACCGGCCTGACCGCAATGATGAGAATGACGGCATTTCCTGCAATCATAATTTCCCAGATGCAGGCTGACGGCAGAATCACCGCGCGCGGCACTGTCCCGCAGGAGATAGCAGTGCCACCCGATATATTTTTCGACGAACTTGCAAAACGAAATATCGTGTTCGAGGAAATCTGGACAGATTTGTAGTGACCGGTCAATATGTGATGCCTTGTGACATTTTGCCGCTTGACTTGGCGGAGCTTTACCCATTCTATGGGATACCCACCCTGTTGATACATTTATTATGATGGGCATCTGTGGGAAGCATTATCAATAACCTGCATATCGGAGGTTTACCATGGGAGAGACCGTGCGAAAAGTCCAGTATTACTATGCCATAGTTACAGACAAACCGGGAGTGGGGCGAAGACTGCTGGAGCACCTGAGCGAAAAGAGTGTCAACCTGATTGCATTTACTGCCTTTCCGGTTGGATATGGCAAGGCTCAGTTCGATTTTTTTCCGGAAGATGCCGACAAGTTGAAACTCGCAGCGAATGACGCCGGAATCGATCTGATTGGACCAAAGAAAGCGTTTCTTATCCAGGGTGAGAACAGAATCGGAGCGTTGATCGAACATCATTTGAACCTGTCAAATGCGGGAATCAATGCCTATGCGGCTAATGGTGTTGCGAGCGGCGACGGCAGGTTCGGTTACATACTCTGGGTCAATCCCGAAGATTATGACAGAGCTGCCGAAACACTGGGTCTGTAGATATTCCTCACATCCCAGTCAAACTATGCCGGCATGTTTTTCAACATGCCCCTTTGCAGTGATGATTTAGCAAGTTATTCTAAAACTCTGCGCCAAGCGAGAAATAGTATTTCGGGCTGGAAACCTGCGCCATATCGGTTTTCCATGCCTGGTCGAATTTCAGCACCATAAATCCGAGATTGACACGAGCGCCATAACCGAAACCGCTCTTGATACCTGTCAGATGTCCACCGCCTTCGCTCGTGCCACCTTTGAATAGTACGTTTTCATTCCATGCCGCTCCGACATCGAGAAAGATTGCTCCGCGCATCTGCGTCAGCACCAGCGGTAGGGGAAACTTGACGACAAAATAGTCGATGAATGGAAATCTGAACTCGATATTCGCCATGCCGTATTTCGTGCCCTGAATTTCATAGTAATTATATCCGCGAAGCGGTGTGACAACTTTCGAGAAATAAAGGTTTTCCACGCCATATATGGCGAGTTCGGGTCTTGCGCTTCCAATCCAGTTGGATGTTCCACCGAGGAAAAACTGTTTTGGATTGTTGCCTTCGGAGACACCGCCTGATGCTCGAACAGCAAGACCGTACCTTTTGGCAAAATGGAAATACTTGCGCATATCGAAAGTAACAGCCCAGTAATCGATTGCATTATCATTGAGATTGAGAGTGCGTTCAGCAGAAACTTTGTATCGCTTTCCATTGACCGGGCCGGTGATTCCCCAGAGTATGTTGTCAGTAACCCATGAAAACTCAGCGGTTGTTATGCGATTCTTCGAGTCATCATACGGCGGATCAAAGTATTTCCGATCGATATACAAGTGCGAAATATCAAGCTGTAACCGCGTAAAGATTGAAAATGGATACGATGCACTTGCCACGCCGCCGTAGAATCGATCATAGAATAACCGATTGAGAGGGTCGATATAGTAATTTTTCGAATGGAACACACCGAGTCTCCAGTTGATCCTTCTGGCATTATTCAGATAGAAGAACTGGAAGTTTGTCTGATCAATCGCATTGACGACATCCGTAGCAAGATAGAACTGGTGATTGCCAAGGTAGTCCGAGACCAGCAGATATGACTGTCCGCGAAGGCCAAAGAATGTATCGTATGAAAACCCGCCGGTAACCAGATCAAGCGAAAATTTCGGTTTGTATGGATTGATAGGATACTCGCCATCCTTAGTCTTGGCATAGAGCGTATCTTCCTGACCCGGATTTACCAGTGTCGATAATGTATCCGGACGTCTTTCAGGACGTCTCCGCTGAAAATCATCCGACTTGAAAACATAATCCGCAAGATCCTCATCATCATAGTTACTGCCTTCAGCAAAATTTGACGAATCCGCGGTTGTCGACGAATCATGCTCAATACTCTCATTGACAAGTCGGGGAAGGCTATCGTCCATTCGTCCTGCCGCAAACGCAGTCTTCAAAAGACTATCCGGGCTGTCAGCAACCGGCTTGATGTTCTTTAGAAGATAAATATCAAATCCACCTTTGTGGAAAGACGAAAAAGCAATTTCATTACCCTTGGGTGACCATGTCGGAGTCGCGACATTGGTCAGTACATTAGTGATGGGGAACGGTTGCCGAGTATCGAGATCAAGTATATACAGATTATCGATACCGTTGTAATTCGCAACGAAACATATCTTGCTTCCATCGGGAGACCACACAGGATTTCTCTTTCTGGTTGAATCAGACGTGATACCATCGATTGCGCCAGTCTCGAGATCAAGCATATAAATATTGTATGTTCCGAACTCCAGATCTATTATGTCTTTCGGGTCGCGCGCATCGGCTGACGGTCTGTCTGATGCAAAAACGATATGTTTTCCATCGGGTGAAATCGCCGGTTCCTGATCCTCATAGTAGTCGTCAGTCAATTGCCTGAGTTTGTCCGTAGTCAGGTCAAGCAGATACAGGTCACTCTTCCCGTCTTTGACACCAGTGAAAACAATCGAATTGCCATCAGTGCCTCCCCACGATGGCGAAAACACTGAGTTGAAACCGAACTCATATTTCTTGTAGACCCTTTTCTTTCGGACATTAACCAGCCTGAGAGCATCCTCGCCTTTGGATTTGGAAACAAATGCGATATTCCTGCCATCAGGCGACCATGACATCCCGGATACATACGAGTGCAACGATTCGAGATCGGCTGTACGCGCGCCTTTGACTACTGTGGAAAGCTGTTCGCCATCGACTGTGGAAATAATGACAATTTCAGTATAATCTGATTTGTCGGTGAAAATCGCAAGTTTATCCCCCGATGGTGCGAATGCCGGACGCTCGTTGAAATACGATCCATCCTTCTCATGGTCGGTAAGCTGTCGCGCGAACTCCCCCGGTTCGAGTCGGTCGGAAATTTCAGGCCAGTACAGTTTTTTGCAATACTTGAAGAATCTCTCTCCAAATTCTTTTTGGTCAAGACCGATCGTTTTCTTCATGGTCTTGTCCATTGTCAGGTAGACTTTGCCCTTCTTCCATATTTCCGCGAGTTTCTCTATCCCGTATGTATCGACAAGAAACTTGACAGCGAGTTGTCCTTCTTTGTATGCAAGGTATCCGCCAACATATGCGAGAGGCGGAGTGTAGTTGTTGATAGTCGCATCTCGCATCACCATGTCTGCCCAGTAATCCCAACCGAATCGGGAGGAATACTCGGCATATCCCTCCGCAAACCATAGCGGAGGACTGAAGAGCGCTCCTCTCGACAGCAGCGAACTGAAAGACTTGCCATAGAGCATATCAAATGTCACGGCATGGGTCAGCTCGTGGTGCAAGACATGCCGAAAATCTTCATAGGATCCGTTGTATGGCATCACCATTCGGTTCTTGAAAACCTCGGTAAACCCGCCTGTCCCCTCGCCGAGAAGCTGATTTGTTATGTTAGTCTGCTGGAATTCGTTCGGAGAATCATAAATGAAAATTGGGATACGTTTCCTGAGCCTGTAGTTTAGCTCTTCTGAGATGATCACATAGGAGGATTCGACAACATCCGCCGCGAATTTGGCAAGATGATATGAGTTCTGATAGAAGTATATGTCGAAATGAGGGGTCTGTATGAATTCCCAGTTGAATCTTTTCCACTGGACTTTATTCTTGCCAAAATATTCTTCCTGAGCATGCAGGGACACATTTGCAAAGGCAAGAATCAGGATCGCAATTATAAATATCAGGAAAGTTTTCGTCTTATTCATTGGACCTCTCTTATCTAATCCGGCACTCTTTGTATATCGGCTCCGAGCGATGAGAGTTTTTCCTCAATTTTGTGATAACCCGTGTCGACGTGATATATTCTTCGTATCTGAGTCTCATTGTCGGCAGCCAGCGCAGCAGTCACAAGTCCTGCGCCTGCTCTTATGTCTGATGCCATGACGGATGTACCCTGAAGTCGTTCAACTCCTTCGATAGTCGCTTCGTTTGAGGAAATTGTGACATTCGCTCCCATACGTTTTAGTTCCATAGCTGCTGCGAAGCGATCCTCGAAGACAGTCTCCCTGATCCGGCTGACCCCATCAGCCACCGCTGCAACTGCCGTGAAATTCGGCTGAAGATCGGTTGGGAATCCCGGATATGGAAATGTAGTTATGTCAAACGGTCCCATGCGTTTGTCGCAAGTAATTGACATACCGCCGTTTTTCATCTCAGTGCTTGCGCCTGACTCCTGGAGTTTCTGGATCACCATGCCAAGATCCTGCGGCCGACAGTTGTCGAGCGTGATACTTCCACCCGCAGTCGCACAAGCGCACAGATAAGTCCCTGCCACGAGCCTGTCCGGCATGACTGTGTGATCGACTGCGCGAAGTTCTTTGACTCCCTTGATGATCATTGTCGGCGTACCGGCTCCGGATATTGCTGCACCCATATTATTGAGGAATTCAGCGAGATCGACAACTTCAGGATCAAGTGCGGCATTTATAATCGTAGTCGTTCCTGTTGCCGTAACGGCTCCCATCATGATATTCTCAGTGCCTGTATGAGATGGCCTGTCGAAACAAAATGTGCCGCCGGAGAGCCTGTCACACTCGGCGATAATATAACCTGCGTTTTCATCTATGCTCGCGCCAAGCATTCGGAATCCTTTGATATGCAAATCAACCGGTCTCTGGCCGAGCGAACATCCCCCGGGAAGCGAGACTTTGGCTTTGCCGAGACGCGCCAGCAACGGGCCGAGTACCATAAAAGATGCTCGCATCTGACTTACAAGCTCGTATGGTGCTTCATGGCTGGTCAGGTTTTCCGCATTGATTGATATTGTATTGGCAGATTTATCCCATTTAACTTTGGCACCGAGTATTTCGAGGAGGTCGACTGTTGTCCTGATGTCTCTAAGTTCCGGGACATCCCGAATCACGGATGTTCCCTTGTCGGCGAGGATTGATGCGAACAGAATCGGCAGGGCGGCATTTTTCGATCCGTCAACACGTACAGTCCCTTTGAGTTTCCTGCCTCCGCGAACGATCAGTTTATCCATGTCGGTCTCAACTCCCTGAATGTAACTTGGTGATTTTCGGCATATTCCTCTTATACAGACACGAGAAAACAGCAATACTTATACAATAACAGTCATGGTTCCAATCTATGTTTATCAAACGGTCTGAGCAAATCCGAAATGGTCCTGCCCGCAATTGATTATACATTTTTTCTTTCTTGGAATCCCACAAGATTGCAACAATGCGGAGTATGAGCAGGACAGTAGGGTAAAATCAGGCTGTGTACCATAGGCAACAAGCTTGGGTACTTGTGGGCGACAGGTATTATGAGGTTGTCTCAAAAGCTTTGATTTACACAAGTGGAGTTCTGGCTTTGTCGCCCCCCGCGAAGGCGGGGGGGCATTTAACATCAACGCATTCAATGGATTCCCGCCTGCGCGGGAATGACGCTACTTATTTCCGTAAACAAGATTACCTGTATTTCACATCTTCTGGGACAGCCTCTTCTCACCTGCCTCTCTCTGTTCGTAATTCATATTTTAATGCGTTGAAGGTTTTCAGCAATCCTATTGGGATAGAACATCCCCGGCCTGACATCATTGACAAAACACTCATTTAGGAGTATGATTGAGAAATGGAAAGAACCGGACTATTCACAATGGACATTTCATTTCAACCGGCAGCTTCCAGATTGCTGGCGAACGCGCTCAAATCTGGCCGGTTACACTCAGCTTATCTTTTCACCGGAGATGAAGGATACGGCAAGTGGCTGACTGCAGTGGAATTCGCTGCTGGAATACTCTGTAGTGCGTGCCAGTCAGAATCTGAATTATCAACATGCGTTACACGAGTCAGGAAACTGATTCATCCCGATCTTCACCTTATTTTTCCCATGCCATCTCCGAAGAACAAAACCGAGGAAGCTGAATATCCTCAATTTTTCAGGGATACCAAGACCGAAGATCCGCATTCACCTGTCGAATATGGTCGCGTCGCAAATATCCTGCTTGCCAATGTTCGCGAGATCAGAAAAAAACTCTATACGACAGCAGCCGAAGGCGGTTACAGGGTTGCGATATTTCATCAGGTTGAGCGAATGCCCGACACCAGTTTTGATATCATGCTCAAGACCATCGAGGAACCGCCGCCTGAGACAGTCCTGATTCTGACAACCAGCAATGTGAACCGTCTGCCTGCAACTGTCATATCCCGTTGTCAACGCGTACGATTCCTTCCTGTGTCGGAGTCGTCAATACGGGAATACCTGATCGATATTAAAGGTATCGAGAGAGAGCAGGCAGAGCAATTCGCGCGGCTTTCGGGTGGAAGTTTCACCGAGGCATTTCGTCTTGTCGGAAGTAATATCCAGCATAAACGAGAAATAGCGGTGAACCTTCTCGGTGCTTTCACTACAGGCGACAAAGGTAACGCATTCTCTGCTCTGATCGATGGCATCAATTTTCGCAATCGCGATGAGGCACTGGAATATATTCAGATTTGGACAAGCCTGCTTCGTGATGTGATGATCCTGAAACTCGAGCTTCCCGAATCATCGACTTTCAACAATGATTATGAAACTGAACTTAGAAAAATCGCATCGAATATCGGAACGGAACGCGCGATTCACTTGGCGATGTCGGAACTGCTCGAGACGAAGAAATTGTTTTATCGAAATGTTTCACCGCGATTATCGCTGACAAAATTCGCCTGGCGACTGAATGAATTGTCAAAGAACTAAGATCAGTTTATAGCAAGAAGCTTTCTGATCAGTGACAGGAACTCATCCTTGTC
>JAJRZO010000363.1 GCA_024275215.1 Candidatus Zixiibacteriota bacterium
AAGAGATGTCGCGAGGAACAACGGAGACATTTCTCAACTCGTACCTAAGAATGTCGAGGATAAGTTAATTGAAAAATATTCGGCATTAGAATGACAATACCAGAGAACAGGGAGCAACAATCGATGACTTCAGATGCAGAGAATACATCACAGCAAAGAACTGTAAGAATCCAGAAGCTTGAGGCTTTGCGTGAATCAGGGCTTAATCCGTATCCATACAAATATGATGTGTCTCACCGCGCTGATGATTTCTTCGCCGGTTTCGACGAACTCGAATCCGGCAAGCAGGTCATTTCTGCGGCGGGCAGACTTATGACAAAGAGGGTCATGGGCAAGGCTTCATTCTGCCATATACAAGATGACACCGGCAAGATACAACTATACATGAAAAAAGATGTCCTTGGCGACGATATGTATGCCCTTTTCAAGCAACTTGATGTCGGCGATATCATAGGCTGTACCGGCACTGCGTTCAGAACAAAAAAGGGCGAGATGTCAATCTGGGTGGAAAGCTTTGAACTACTTGCAAAATCTCTTCGTCCTCTTCCTGAGAAATGGCACGGCCTGAAAGATGTCGAAGTCAGATACCGGCAGCGGTATCTTGATCTCATATCCAATCGCGAAGTCAAAGATGTATTTCTCGCTCGCACAAAGATAGTTCAGACAATCAGAAGTTTTCTCGACAGCGAAGGATTCATTGAAGTTGAAACTCCGATTCTGCAACCACTCTATGGTGGTGGTTCGGCGGAACCTTTCACGACTCATCATAACCGGCTTGGAATGCAGTTATTCCTGCGAATAGCGGATGAACTTTATCTCAAGAGACTGATCATCGGCGGGTTCGAGAAAGTCTATGAAGTCTGCAAGGACTTCCGCAATGAAGGTCTCGACCGCCAGCATAATCCTGAATTCACGATGGTCGAACTCTATCAGGCGTTTGTCGATTATAACGACATCATGGAACTGATGCAGAAACTTTTCACTCATGTCGCAAGTGTTGTGCCCGGTTCGACAACCATTAAATATCAGGGTCACGAAATCGATCTTGGCGGAGAGTGGCTGAGGATCAGCATGCTCGATGCTATTAAGAAGTATGCTGATATTGACATTTCAGCTCTTGATGAGAATGATCTCGTACGCGAATGCAAGGCGAAGGGTATCGAGATCGAGGAATCGCGTGGACGCGCTAAGATCATCGATGACATTTTCACCGAAAAAGTGCAGCCGAATCTGATACAGCCGACTTTCATCACAGATCATCCGCTCGAAATGTCACCGCTGGCAAAAATCCACCGGGACGATCCGAATCTTACCGAACGCTTCGAGCTTTTTGTCTGTGGCATGGAAATGGCAAATGCGTTCTCTGAACTCAACGATCCCCTCGATCAGCGCCGTCGATTCGAGATGCAGCGTGAACTCTCTAAGCGTGGCGACGCTGAAGCTCATGTTCTCGATGAGGATTTCCTCCGCGCACTGGAATATGGCATGCCACCGACAGGCGGTCTTGGATTTGGAGTTGACCGGATGGTCATGCTTCTGACAGATCAAGCCAACATCCGGGACGTCATCCTCTTCCCTCAGTTGAAACCGGAGTAATCGATGCGCTACGAGATGTTCATTGCCGCCCGCTACATGAAATCGAAACAGCGGGAGCGATTCATATCTGTCATTTCGTTTATCACGATTGCGGGCATCACTATAGGTGTTGCCGCGCTTGTGACTGTACTCTCGATGATGAACGGATTCGAGTCTGAGGTGCGCGGGCGTATTGTCGGTACCCTTGCGCATGTGTCGATTTACACGTACGATGACATTGGAATCGAAGATGCCGACAGTCTTCTGAATGAAATACGTAAGTTCGATCATGTCGAAGCTGCCGCACCTTTCATTTATTACAAAGCCTCGATTTCATCATCGAGGGAAAATGACGGTACGATGGTCCGGGGAGTCGATCCGAAACTTGAAACAACGGTATCAGATCTTCGCGAAACGATCACACAGGGCGAATTGATTCTCGACACGACCGAGTCCGGACTGCCGGGCATCGTACTTGGCACGACCCTCGCGGACAGACTTGGCATAACTGTTGGATCACGAGTCGTGTTGATGAGCCTCAAAGACATGACATTCGCCGGAGGTGTTGCCGGCATGAAAATGCCGAAAGTCGCTCAGTTCACTGTGTCGGGCATTTTCTCCAACGGTCTCCACGAGTATGATGCTTCACTTTGTTACATCAGCATTCTCGCAGCTCAGAAACTTTTCAAGATGGAACATCTTGTTACAGGAATCCAGATCAAACTCGATGACATGAACGAATCGAGAGCTGTTGCTGACAAGATGAACGCCGAACTCGGTTTCCCATTCTTCGCAACAGACTGGACAGAAATGCACCGTAATCTATATTCATGGATGAAGCTGGAGAAATATGGCATGTTCGTCGGTTTCGGGCTGATCATTGCTGTTGCGGCTTTTAATATCGTCTCTACCCTCGTAATGCTCGTGCTCGAAAAGAAGCGAGAAATAGCGATACTCAAGTCGATGGGAGCCACGCGAAAATCGATAACGCGGATTTTTGTATATCAGGGTCTTGTGACTGGAACGATCGGAACACTTGCAGGTACTATTGTCGGGCTGTTGATATGCTATGCACAACAGAAATTCGGCATAATATCGTTGCCGGCAGATATTTATTTCATAAGTAAACTGCCGGTCGAAATGATATTTTCGGATTTTGCAATTATCGCGGGAACATCTATCCTGCTCAGTTTTCTTGCAGCTATTTACCCGGCATACAGGGCGGGACGCCTGTATCCCGTGGAAATTCTTAGATACGAATAAATTATGCTAAACAAATGTCTGGCTATGGCGAAAATATGAATAGTTACAATGCGGAAGAGCAACGCGCTAAATCAGCATCGGAAATGAGGGCTGGCATTGTTGTCAGAGCTTCGGGATTACAGAAAAACTTTCAAACGGCTGACGGCGAGTTGCGAGTTCTGACCGGAGTTGATCTGGAAGTCAAAGCTGGAGATGTAGTGTCGATAGTTGGAGAGTCGGGCGCAGGCAAAAGCACACTCCTTCACATTTTGGGAGGACTGGACGCCTGTACCTCCGGGGAACTTGATGTCTGCGGCGCAAAGTACAGCGACATGAATGACGAGCAATTAGCAGGCTTCAGAAACGAGAACATCGGATTCGTGTTTCAGTTTCACCACTTGATGGCAGACTTCACCGCAGTCGAAAACGTCATGATGCCGCTCCTGATACGTGGCAACAATCCAAAAGAGTCGCACAAGAAAGCACTCGAAACGTTAAATAAAGTAGGGCTGGCAGACAGAGCCAGTCACAGGCCCGGGAAACTGTCGGGCGGAGAACAGCAAAGAGTTGCTGTTGCGAGAGCGCTCGTGACGGAACCGCAGTTGATTCTCGCGGATGAGCCAAGCGGCAATCTCGACACGAAAACGGCGGCAGCTCTACACGATACTTTGCTTGAACTAAACAGGAATTCGGGTGTTACTTTCATTATCGCGACTCACAACCGCGAGTTTGCCGCAAAAGCCGATCAGGCATGGGAACTCTCGAATGGTCGCGCGATTCCTGCTGATGTAGGAGAACTATGATGTTGTGCCAGGATTGCAATGAGCGCGAAGCGACGATTCATCTCACGCAGGTGATCAACAATAAGAAAAAAGTTCTTAACCTGTGTGAAGTATGCGCTGAGAAACGAGGATTCAACAATCCCCTCAAGAATGTACCGTTCCCATTGAGTAACTTCCTCTCAAGTATGGTCGAGAAAGTACAGGTGACCTCGTCAGGCCCGCTAAGACAGATTATCTGTGATGGTTGTGGGCTGACTTTCGCCGAATTCTCCAAGACCGGGAGGTTTGGTTGTGGGAAATGCTACGAGGCGTTCCATCCGCAGCTCGATGATCTTCTCAGAAAAATTCACGGTTCCAACAGACATATCGGCTGTATGCCTGCGGGATCACCTGAGAAGATGG
>JAJRZO010000364.1 GCA_024275215.1 Candidatus Zixiibacteriota bacterium
CCCGCATCACGGAGCATGGTCTTTATTTTATCATTCCAGTCGCCGTTAGGATATGCAAAATGTTCACACGGCTGATTGAGATTTTTTTCGATTTCTTTTTTGGAATCGATAATTTCACTTTTTGCATCGTCTTCGGATATCTGAGGAAGCAGTGCGTGACTGACCGTGTGCGATCCGAAAGTTATTCCATTTTCAGCCATCTCGCGTACTTCATCCCAGTTCAGGATGTATCTGATCTGTTCACGATCCTGCTCGTCAAAACCTGAACCAAGAGTTTCCATGAATTTGTCTCTTTCATTTGAAGAGAGAGTTTTGAGAAGCTCTATGAGCTTGTCTGTGAGCCTTGTCTTTTCAGTTTTGTCTTCGCTGAGTAGTATCCGTTCAGCCAGTAAGGCAGAGTCTTTATCAATTGACAGGAGTGTGGCCGCATTGTTGAATTTATAATCGGCAGATGTGGACATCTGCAGCACACGAATCTGCCGCGCACGATTTATGAGTATGTGCGTCAGCATCTCCGGCCAAAACAGTTTTGTCGTTCCGATGAATCCTGTGCTAAGATATATTGTTGCAGGTATACGATTATCTTTCATGATCCCATACGCATTTACATAAACATCTCGCCAGCCATCATCGAATGTGACAGCACACAAGTTTTTCTCCACACTTTCATGCTCGATATTTTTGACTATTTCATCAAGGGAAACCACGCGATATGCTTTTTTCAGGTAAGACACCTGTCCGGCAAAGACAGACCTGCTGACAACCATTCCCTGCTGTGACAGGCAATTATCAAATCCTGAATCATCGACAACCCGATGATACATTAGAATCAGCGGCCACCGGTTTCTGGAGAATCGCTTGTAGAGACTGACCAATCCTGAGTAATATGCGATAAGACAGAATATGTATTTGAGGAACGCTTTCAAGAGATCATCCCTTCAATTATGCCGGATTTTGGTCAGTACCTGAGTGATTGTATCGATGTCTTTCTCTCGCATATATGGATGTGTCGGCAGAGTCACGAGCCTGTCGGATAATGATCTTGCTCCATTAAAGTCATCTCCTGTATTCGCGAGGTATTTTTCGATTCCGGGTATCTGGTCGATTGTCGATGGATACATAGAACTTGCGCCGATTCCATGTTGCTTTAGGCGTTTGATCGCGGTCTCTCGTGTCTCGCGATCCGTGAGGAGTACCGGCAGTCTCAGGTACGGGATCGGTCGCTCAGAATCCGTGCCGGGGATAAATAATCCGGGTATGCCCTTGAGCCGTTCCATCAACTGCCGCGAGATGTTCTCTCTGACAGAGTTTAATAACCCGATCTGTGAGAACTTGATCTCACCGAGACAGGCTTGCAAATTACCGAGCCGCGCCAGCCTGAAGTCGGGATCGAACAAGGTCTCGCCCAAGCCGAGGAACGGCATTGAGTTTGGAATCCAGTAGAGTTCAGGCTTCAGTAGAATAGCATATGTTGTCATCTTCATAAGCGTGACTACCCTGCCGGCAAATCCCGGATACTGGAGTGATTTGCTTATTGTCTCGATCCGACTTGCGAGTTCAGGATTATCAGTCAGGGCGATTCCTCCAGAGTATGTGCTCAGGTTTTTGCCTCTGCCGAAACTAAAGAATCCGACATCACCCATAGTACCGGACATCCTGCGACCATCGGAGCATCCGAATGATTGAGCCGCGTCATCGATCAGGAACAGGTTGTTATCATCTGCGATATGCCTGAGACGATGCCAGTTGGGAAGCTTACCGAAAAGGCTGCAACCTATCAGTGCGATGACATTTGAAAAGTTGGTTTCATTAAGTTTATCGTAATCGTAGTCGAGTGTTTCCGGATCGACATCGCAGGGTCGGATTTTCAACCCGGATCTCGCAATCGACGACGCGACGGAAAAACACGTGTACGCCGGCATCACAACGATGTTTCGATTCTCATCTTCTGATATTTCCGTAAGCGCGCGAAGAATGGTCAAAAGCGCAGTTCTTCCGCTATTGAAATCGAACGCATACTCTGCCCCGACAAAATCCCCTACGAGTCGCGCGAATCTCGAGGCAGGCGATCCTTCGTCCGCACCGCGCCTGATCGCTGATGCAATATCTCCGAGCGAAATCGGTACACCAGCAGGTGGCTGAAAAAAGAACATATTCTGTGTCCGCAGTTACGGTCTCAATGACTATTCCGTTATGGAAAATTCCTGATTAACTTCGGTCCGATACGATTTGCCAAACCCAACGGCAGTTTTTTCCAGAGTCCAATGAAAGCCTTGTATTTTGGGTTACTCGGATTGATTTGCGGAACTTCAGAAATTCTGTTTAG
>JAJRZO010000365.1 GCA_024275215.1 Candidatus Zixiibacteriota bacterium
AGCGATGAAAATCCTCAAAGCGCGTCTGTACCAGCGTCATCTTGAGGAAGAAGCGAAGAAGCGTGCGGAGATCGAGGAAACTAAAAGCGACATCGGCTGGGGCAACCAGATCCGGTCGTATGTATTCCACCCGTACAAGATGGTCAAGGATCTGCGGACCGGCGTCGAAACGAGCAACGTTGATCAGGTGATGGACGGTGACATTCACGAGTTCATCACCGAATTCCTGCTCGGGCGAAAACGTGACAAGCACGGTGCGACTACTGAGGACGAATAATGGATGCGAAGGATCTGCTGGCACTTTTCGGCGCGACCGAGTACACCTTCAAGACGAACATGTCCGATGTAACGCACGATCTGTCATTGCAGACTCATAAAAACGGCGGGAGTTCGATCAACTTCCTCGTCGAGCACATGTTGTGGTCGCGGCAGAGAGTGCTCGAACTTTTGGGCCTGGATACTGTCATTGACAGAAACGAACTGGCGATGTACGCCAAGGGCGACGAGTTCGACCCGGACAAGGCGCTGCCGATTGATGATTTGCAGGCCATGATGACGGAGAGTTTCAGCCGGATGAAACGCGGGTTTGTCCGCACCAGCCAGGAAAGTCTCGACGAAATGCTGCCTGAACCATTCCTCGGACAGAAGGTTACTCGTGGACGAATGATCGGGCTGTTCAGTTTCCATGAGTCCTATCACATGGGCCAGATCGGTATTCTGCGGCGAGTATTCGGGCTGCCGGGGATGATCAAGGTGAGATAGGAAAGGGCGGGTGGGATTTTAAAAGATGAACTGTTTGCTCTTCACCTGATAATGGTCAGTTTACCGTAGATATTCTGACCAGGTACCTCTATCTCTATGAAATACAGCCCGGATTGAATCCGGACAGGGAAAGATAGTGCATTCACCTGGTTATGAATGAGAGTACTTCGATCAACAAGCTGTCCGAGGATGTTATAGATCGAGACGCTGATCATCTCCGTCTGTAGATTTGGAACTGTGAACGAAACAGTGCCGTTGGAGGGATTCGGCCAGATCTTTACTATTGTGGGATTGCCCGTTACCGAGGTCAGCCGAGCCGGGAGGAACTGACGGACATCGTACGCGATATAGGAATGCCCATCCGCCACGTGCAGAACACCGCTATCATCAAGAACCGCCCTTAGTGCGTCGCCAAGCGGTGGAAGAGTAACGAGTAACTCCGGATTGACAGGATCTTCAATGTCCCACAAATGGATGGAATGATAACTTCCAATGAGAATGTCGTCCTTGATCGTCAGGTTGATTGGAACGTGCGCCTCAATTTCGATCATATTCTCCGTCCTAAACTCGTTGGACTAAGACTGTGACAGCACAAACAAATACCCACCTGCGTTGTAACCCTGGCTCGGAGTGCAGGTGATATACCAGTAGTTCTTGTGAGAGATGGCATGTCCAAACAATGTTCTATTTTCGGCTTGGCGAAGTTCTTCGGGTAGAATTGTCAGTGTATCGATCGATACCGAATCAGGTATGCTTGTTAGGTTATACGCGTAACCTTTGCCATAGCTGAAATAGAATGGAAAACTAATTAATGTGTTTCCATCTTCAGAAAGTGCAATAGTTGAACCTGAATACTCCAGAAACGTGATTAAAGAAGGATTCAGAGGATTCTTCAAATCAAAAATTCCACAACGTGTTGATGATCCGCTATAGGTTGAAAGCATAATCGCAAGCCGATTCGAATCTGATATACTTACATTGTCATAGTTAAACGAGTATGGAATTCGACAGTACTCATCTGGATACTGATAGGTACTGTGAATCGCGGGATCATTACCAGTTATTGACAGCAAGTCCAGGGAAGTTGCCCTATCACGTACCACATAGATTAGATCATCATACGTTTCCGCGTAGCGAACACTGTCGAGCCCCAGATCAAACCCCTCTCGCTTCCATGGTTCCTCACTGTCATGGACAAAGACGCTATCCCCATCAGGAAAGACAAGCACATTGTCGCCGTATTGAGCAAGTGCTTGCACTCTCCCTGCCCATCGGGGACTCAGGTTTACTACTTCAACAGATGGTTCAGATAGTGTAATTCTGAGGAACTTCTCCGGGTGGAGTGACCAAGTACGCAAAGCGTATGCATCTCCATTGTGATATACGAGTTGATCAACTTCGTAGAGATAATCGTTCTCTACAGTCTGAATCACAGATGGGGAAGATATATCCGAGATGTCGACGGTCAGCAGGGCACCATTCCCGACAACGTATACACTATCATCATGTAAATCGAGGTCTCCATAGTTGCATTGCGAATTCAACACACTTCGTAATTCGAGGGAACTGACCTGATCTCCGACCATATTGATTTGATAAATACTCAAGTCACCATCTGTATGCATGACAACACAGAACCCATCGCCGAAGCGAACACGCCATCCTGGTGAATCATGTTCAAGCGGCAAATCCAGTTCCGGAAGGAAAGTGCCGTCATCCAGAATTCGGTACAGGTAGATGTGATCAATATCTGTTACTGCTAGCAGATCATCGGACACATCCCAGGAATGGTGGGACATGTTCCCGAAAAGAGTAT